>NZ_JBQQBW010000067.1:0-37818 GCF_052245415.1 Streptomyces sp. 8N706
ACACCCGGCCGGAGTCCGGAGCGAACCCACCGGCACAACACCGGCCGATCCCAGGACAAACCCATCGGCACAACACCCGGGAGGGCCAGGAGCGGGCCCGGCGCCACTGTGAGCCGCGTCGCCGTCAGAGCTGGTCCCAGCTGCGGGTCGCCAGACCGTACTGCTCGGCGATCGGCGCCCACATCCCCACGAACGCCTTCTTCGCCTTCGTCGCCCGGACGTTCGCCTCCGCCGCCTCCTGCCAGTCGTTCCGTGCGGAGGAGGACGGGGTGCAGCCGTTCGCCGACATGTCCGCCGCCCAGCGTGCATACGCGAGATCCGCGTCCGCCGAGGCCTGCCACGCCTCCCGCAGCCGCCCGGCCGCGGCCGGACCGCCCGGAAGACCGTCCACCTCCAGCTTCTCGAGGCCGGCGACCAGGTCTCCGCGGTTTCTTGCCGCCCTCTCGAACACGGCCTGTGCCTCCGACACATCGGAGGTGTTCTCGCACCGCTGGACGACACCCACCGCGTCGGAGACGCCTCCGCGCGTGCCGTCGTTCCGCGCCAGCAGTCCGGCCAGCGCCTCGGCCTGCCCGCCCGCCGTGCCCTCGGACCGGGAGGCGCTGCCGTCGGACAGGGATTCCAGCATGCCCTTGAAGTCCACGCCCAGTTCCTCGTCCAGGAAGTACAGCAGGGCGACGGTCGCCAGCAGGGCCCAGAACCACCCGGCGCGACCCTTGCCGGGCGGCGGCGGAGCCTGCCGTACGGGGCGGGGCCTCGTCGTCGTACGCCGCACCGCGGCGGGCGGTGGGGACGTACGCGGGGCCGCCCTCCGGGTCACCGTCGGCAAGGACGGCGTCGGCGCGGTCTGCGCGTTCGCCGTCACAACCGTCGGGGTGGGCCTGCGTACCGTACGGCGGGCCGTCGGTGCGGCCGCGATCGCCCGGTCGAGCGGTGTGAACCACTCGCTCAGCGGGGGGCGCCCCGCGGGAGTACCCCAGCTCCGGGTGGCGAGAGCGCCGAGCTCCGCGTCGACGGCGGTCAGCGCGGACACGTCCTTGCCGTCCTGCTGCCCGCCGATCAGCCGCGCGGCGAGCAGCCCGAACTTGTAGGCGTCGCTCCGCTGCGTCGCCGGCGGCTCCCCCGCCGGTACGTTCCAGCCCGGCGTCTCCATCTGCGGCAGCACGTCCCGGCCGTGCAACCGCATCGCGTCGCAGTCGATGAGGAAGCAGGACGGCTCCGGCTCCAGGCCGAACAGCAGGTTCTTCGGGGAGAGATCGCCGACGACCGCACCGAGGCTGTGGAACCGCGCGAGCATGGCCCCCAGATCGCGCAGCAGTCTCAGCCGCTGCTCGTCGGAAATGACGATGCCGACCTTCGTCAGATACTTGTCCTCGTTGAGCAGGAACTCGAACCCCGACGGCTTCCGTGGGCCGTTCCCCGGCCCCACGGCCCGGAAGAAACGGTCCGGTATCCGTCGCATCAGAAAGCCACGCGTGCGGCCCTGGTGCACCACGACCTTCGCCGGCCAGGACGAGTGCTCCCCTATCCACGCGCCGACCGCGTAGTCGAGTCCGTGGATGAAGACGACCATCGCGTCGAGAGCGGGCGCGTTCAGCGTGGCGAGTGAGGCGTCCGAGTACTCCTTGTACGCGACGGGCCAGCTGCCGGGTCTCTCGTTCCGGATCTCATGGACGGTCCCCTGCCCACCTCTTCCCAGCTCGGCACCCTTGACCAGCTTGGCCAGTTCCACCCGGTCGCCCGTGCCGCCGCTCATCGTTCCGCCTCGGTCAGCAGATGACGCGGCCACACCGCGAGCAGCGTCCGGTCGTCGTCGAAGGTCTCCCGGGAGAAGTCCAGCAGGTGCGCGAGGGCCCGGGCGGGCGGCGGGGTCCGCAGATGCCCGGCGAACAGCTCGGCGACCTGCCCCGTGCCATCGCCCAGCGGATCCCCGAACCCGTCGGTGCCCACCAGCAGTACGGCGTCCGGCGGCAGCTCCCCCACCCTCGCCTCGACCTGCTTGGGTACCCGCGGCAACGGCTCCACGGCCGAGGAGACGAGCTCACCCGGTGCGCTGTACTTGCTCTCCAGCAGCGCGACGACGCGGCCGTCGCCGCGCAGCACCCAGGCCGAGGAGTCCCCGACCTGGACCAGTGACAGCCTGGGCACACCATGGCGCTGCGCGACGAGGGTGCCCGCGACCAGGGTGGTGGCGAACTGCCGCTCCGCCTCCTGCACTTCGTCGGCGGTCGGCTTCCGTCCCCCGGTGATCCGCATGATGAGCTGGTAGGCCGCGTTGCGCACGGTCTGCTCCCAGTCGACCGCCGCCGCACCGGAGTCCAGCTGCTCCAGGATGTTGTCGACCGCCGTACGACAGGCGAGGGTCGCCCCCAGGTGCGACTGTGCCGCGCTGGAGACTCCGTCCGCCACCGCGAAGACCAGCGTTCCGGTCGGCTGGTGCACGGCGACGGCGACATCGTCCTCGCGCGGGCTGCCCCGGTAGCGGTGGGAATAGCCCCGCACCGACGCCACCCGGACCGTCAGCTCGTCGGTCGACCAGCCGTCGCAGATCGTGTCCGGGCGGTAGGAGGCGCCGCACGGGGGCTTGGGCTCGAAGGGCGGAATCCCCCGGTCGACGACCACGGGGTCCCACGGTCCGTACGGCTGCTGCCGCTGCTCCCGCTGGTCCGGGGGCGGCGGGGGCGGCGGGCCGTACGGCGCCCCGTACGGCCCCGGCTGCGGCGTCGGCGAGGAGCCTGAGGGAGGCGGGGGCGCCCCGGGCGACGGCTGCGGAGCGGACGGAGGCGGCGACTGCTGCGCGGGAGGCGCCGGCGGAGGAGGCTGCGGAGGAGGCACCGGAGCCGGGGCCGCCTCCGGGGGGCGGGACCGCGATCTGAACATCGGCATCAGATCACATCGATCGCCATACGGAAGCCCTCGGGCTTCTCCACCACCAGCTCGGCGTTGCCCGAGGCCAGCGAGCGCCCCGACTCGACGACGCTCTTGGTCAGCGCGGTGCAGAACTTGGCGATGGACGGCCCGAGCTGGGACCCGGGGAGCGAGACGAACGCGAACTCGGACTGGGTGGCCACCGAGAGGATGGTCTCGGCCCGCGCCTCCCCGATACCGCAGGCGATGATGTTCGGCGCCGCCTTGGTGACCGCGCGGTCGGTCAGCCGGGCGTGCGGAGCGCGCCAGTCCTCCCCGGAGTTGGGCTGCCCGTCGCTCATGAAGAACACGGCCGGACGGTGCACCTGGTACCCCTCGGCCTTGAGGGTCGCCACATCCTGCGGGATACGGGTGAGCAGTTCGTCGAAGGCCGCGGCGTAGCTGGTGCGGCCTCTGGTGGACAGCGCGGGGAGCTCGTCCTCGCTCCGCAGGTCCGCCAGCACCATCCGTACGACGACGTCGTCGGCGAAGCCGAGCACGGAGAAGCGGACCTTGGCCGCCGCCATGGGCTCTCCCAGGAGCGCCGTGTGCAGCGAGGAGAGACCGGCGTTCAGATCGCCGATGTAGGAGGACATCGAACCCGACTCGTCCGCCACCACGTACACGGGCAGCAGATGACCACGGTTGTCGGCCATGAGGGACGTTCCTTTCAATGAGGGAGCTAGAGAGCCGTGTCGGCCCGCCGCAGGCCCTGGGGGCACGCGACGGCCAGATCGGCACTGCCCGCGACAACCCCTCGGCCGAGGTGCAGCACGGTGTTCTGGAGCAGCATGGAGAACTGGGTGGCCGCGGAGCCCGCGTCGGTCTGCGGCGCGGCGACGTAGGCGAGTTCGGGGCGGCCGGCGATCCGCAGCACGGTGCCGCGGTCCGCCTCGGCGATACCGCAGGCCACGACGGTCGGGGCGTACCGGTGCCCCTTCAGCAGGTCGAGCGAGGCCGTCCACTCGGTGCCGTCCTCCGGCACCCCGGTGGTGAGGAAGAAGACCACGGGCCGGTGCACCTGGCCGCCCTGCTTCTTGAGCCGGCCGACATCGTCCGGGAGCAGTTCGAGGAGCTTCCGGAAGACCGGTGCGTACGCGGCACCGGCGCCGGTCGACAGGACCGGTACGTCGGTGCCCCAGCCCACGCGCGCCAGCGGCATCCGGACCTCGGTGCGCTCGGCGTAGCCGAGCACCGACAGCCGTACGACGGGCTGTACGTCCGGGCTGTTCGCCAGAACGCTGTGCAGCGAACGCAGACCGTTGTTCAGCTCCTCGATGCAGCCGGCCGCGGCCCGCGACTCGTCGATGACGGCGTAGACGGGGATGACTCCGGTGCCGGCCGGAGCGGCCGTACCCGTGGTGCCCGCGGGAGCAGCCGTACCCGCGGTCCCGGCCGGGGCGGCCGTACCCGCCGGGCCGGCCGGGGCGGCCGCCGAGCCGCCCCATACCACCGGCGGAGAGGTGTGTGCCGGAGGCTGGGGGGCGGTCTGCTGCGGCGACGGCGGGCCGGCCGGCAGCGCCGCCACCGAAGCCGGTGCCCCCGGCAGCTGTCCCAGCACCCCGTCCCGGATCCGTGGCAGATCGGCCTGGCGGATGATGTCCTTGTCGACGAGGAAGCGGAACATCTCCACCTGTCGCTGGTCCTGGAGCTCCGCCCGGCCCACCCGGGCCTCCTCCCAGCGGGTCATCAGCTCCAGGGCGTGGCTGGTGTCCTCGGGGTGCTGGGTCAGATGCTGTCTGATCAGCCCCTCGAGGTCGAGCGAGACCCCGGCCAGCGCCCGGCGCCGCTCGTCGTCCCGCTTGAGCCCGGCCTCGTGCCGGATGTCGTTGAGGTACTCCTCGGCGCGTGTCGTCGCCACATCCGCGTCGAACCTGTCCTGCCCGACGGTCCGCTCGCGGCGCGCCTGCTCCAGGGTGCGGATGTACTCCCGGGCCGCGGCGTCGGGCTCCAGCTCCACGGTGCAGTGGTAGATGGTGATGCCCTCGGGGAGCGGGGTCTGCGCGGCACACGCCCGGTTGATGTACGCCTCGGCGCGCGCTGCCTCGTCAATGGCGAAGTTGCGGGCGTGCGAGCGGAGTTGGTGGGTGAGATGGCCGTAGACGACGACCAGCGCGTCACGCACGTTGCGGCGTACCAGTGCCTCCGGGTCGGTGACGCGGAAGCCGACGTCGATGGTGGCCTCGAACCGGTGCGCCTGGTCGCTGCAGGTCAGCGGTGAGCTCTGGAGCCTCGCCTTGCGCCGGTGGTCGCTGAGGTCCACCTCGTAGCGGGTGCGGTACTTGGTGAAGAAGTGCTGGGACCAGGTCAGCGGCCGTCCGCCGGTCGATCCCAGCTCCCCGCTCGCGGTCGCGTACACCACCGCGACATTGGGGCTCGTCGGCTTGACCGGACCCAGCTGTCCGCGGGGTACGGGCCCCTCGCTCAGGATGAGGGAGAGCGTCGCCGTCATGTCACACCTTCTCTCGGTCGAGCACGGCGTTCAGCGCCGCGGCGGTCAGCGGGAGGGGCGCCAGGTTCTCTTCGTCGACCCAGTCCGCGGCGCACCGCCGCAGGATCCGTCCGGACCTCGGGTCGCCGTAGGTGATGGCCCCGGCCATCGCCATCAGGGCCTCCCGCAGCCGTTCGTCGGACTCGGCCGGCGCCGCCCAACTCCCCAGCACCTGTTCGGCCTCGGTGCTGAAGAAGGGCTGGTTGAGCGCGTCCCGCCAGAGCGTGACGAAGGGGAGCCGTACCTCGTCCCGGGTCTGGGCGAGATGCAGCAGCGCCGGCCAGCTCGCGGACGAGCCGCGGATCTCCCACTCGTCGGTGTCCACCACCAGCTGGGAGGCGACGATCAGAAAGGCCAGCAGTGCGGTCGGCCGGGTCCGGGCGTCCTGGAGCGCCTGCCAGAGCCTGCCGAGCACCAGGGGTGCCAACGCGTAGTCGTCCGCGAGGAGATCGGTGAAGCTGTGGCCGATGGCCACGGCGACCGTGACATGGTCGACGGCGGCCAGTCGGCCGAGGGCGTCGATGCTCCGGCGCTGGTCCGCTCCGCGGCTCATCCCGTGCACCCGGGCGGCGGTCGCCTGCCCCATCGGATGCGTCCGGTCCGCGTACCAGCCGGCGACCAGGGCGGTGACCTGGCTCCGCAGCAGTGGATCGGTGGCGGCCACGGACAGGGCGTAGGCGACGGCTTCCCTGCGGTTGGCGTTCTCGCTGTGCGCCCACGGCCGGAAGACATGATCGGTCAGATACGGGAACGACTCCGAGGCGAGGAGGCCCAGCGCCACGGCGGCGTACACCCGGACCTGTTCCGAGACATCGGTGGTCAGCTCGGCGAGCCAGCCGAGCATCGCGTCCTGGATCTCGTACTGGGACCACGCGTGCCGGATGACCAGCTTGGCGTAGTCGGGGTCCTTGTACTCCAGGCCCTCGGCGGGCACCCGGCCCCAGGCGTTGAAGGTGTCCTTCGGTACGGCACGGGCGCGCAGCCGGGTCAGCATCTTGCGGCGCGGCACCGCGAAGGGGTCCTTGAGCCGGGGCACCCCGGCCTCCGCGTTCGCCGTCACGGCGTACGCGTGCTCGGCGTCCAGTCTCCGGTGGAGCGCACGCGCCGCCCGGGCGACGTTCTCCTGCGGCAGCCCGTTGAGGACCGCGAGGGCGAAGGCGAAACTGCGTACGGCCGGCTCCCGCAGGCCCTCGGCCCAGATCTCGAAGTCCTCGGCCTCCAGCCGCGCCCTGCGGGCCCGGATGCGGTCGGCCTCCAGGGTGCCTGCCTCATGCTCCTCGCAGATCACTGCGGCGAGA
This sequence comes from Streptomyces sp. 8N706, assembly GCF_052245415.1. NCBI lineage: Bacteria > Bacillati > Actinomycetota > Actinomycetes > Kitasatosporales > Streptomycetaceae > Streptomyces > Streptomyces sp. 8N706. The sequence goes on from NZ_JBQQBW010000067.1 coordinate 6,697, forward strand.
TCGGCGGCCAGCTTGCAGGAGGCGGCGCCGGCGAGCTGCTCGTCGAGAAGCTCGGCCATGTCCTCCCGCTCCAGCAGCCGACGGGCGGTGCGCTCACCCAGGCGCCAGTCCAGATAGCGGGTCACGATGCCGCGCTGGTCGGGCGGTTCGGCCAGATCCACGACGCCGGTCAGCAGCTCGCTGTCGGCGACCGCCGTGCCCGACACGGTCAGCACCATGGACGCCCCGGCCTCGGCGAGAGCGCCCTGGACCATCTCGTAGACCTCGCCGCGCAGATTGCCGATGTCGGCCGGGCGGTCCAGCAGGAAACCGGCGCCCGGCTCGATGCCGCCCGCGCCACCGTTCGCCCCGCTGTGTTCGAGCTGCTCGGCGAGGGAGCGGAGGTCGACTCCGCTGTCGAGGTGGTAGATCGGCCGGTCCTCGCCGCGCAGCAGCAGCCGGACCGCCATGGCCGTCTTGCCGTAGCCCGCGGTGCCGCGCAGGATGACGATCTGCTGCTTCCGCAGCGCCTCACGGGCCGCCGCAAGGGACGGCGGCTCCTCGAAGGCGAACCGCACCCGCTCCACGATCAGCGGTGAGATCCGGCGCAGCCTCTCCTGCTTGCCGCCGAGGAGGAAGACGTACTTGTCGCGGCCGACGGCATCGCCGTCGACGTTGGCGAAGGCGTTCTGCACATGGCCGTGGCGCTGCGAGCCCTGGCCGAAGCCGCCCGTCGCCTCGGATGCCTCGCCGCCGGAGCCGACCCGGTGGGGGTCGGGGTGCGCCGCGGCACCGTCACCGCCCTGCCCCGGGGCGTCGGCTCCCCGGTCGGCCGGGGGAGCGGCGCCGTCTGGCGGCGCTCCCCCGGCGGCGGCCGCCGGCCCCGTACCCGTACTCGCTGCGGCACCCCCGAGCGCAGCGGCCGGTGCCGGTCCCCCGCCGGCGGCCGGTGGAGTCGTCACAGGCGCACCGGTCCCTGGGTGTGCACGGTGACGACCTTGTCCCGGGCGACGACATCACCGTGGACGACGTCCACGTTCTGGATCACTCCGGGAGCCGGAACGGTGCCCGGGGCCGGGCCCTGAGGGCTCTCCCCCGCGCTGTCCCGGCCGCTCCGGGGCGGGTCCTGGTCGCTGCCCTGGGCGCTCCCGCCCGTGCTCGGGCCTGTGTCCTGACCGCTCCCGCCCGTGCTCCGGCTCGTGTCCCGGCCGCTCCCGCCCGTGCTCCGGCTCGTGTCCCGGCCGCTCCCGCCCTCCGTACTCCGGCCGGTGTCCCGTGCCGCCCCCTGCGCGTTGCTCCGGGCGGGGTTCTCTTCACCGGGCGCGGCCGGTGCCGCTCCGCCCTCGGGGCCCGGCCGGTCGCCGGCGGCGGCGGGAAGCCCCGGCGGCGCCGAGTAGCCGGGCACGTACACCCAGCTGCGGAAGTCCACTCCGCCCTTGGCCTCGAAGGTCAGTGGAAGGTACGCGGCCGGGTCGATGGTCCGGTGGCCGTGCCGGATGACCCCGCGGTAGACCTCGTCCGAGACGATGAACGCCAGATGGGCCGATTCGGCCGCCTTGAGCACCTCGCGCAGCGGCTGGGCGTCGACCAGCCTGCAGGCCGCGTTGACCGCGTCCCCCGACCAGCCCTGCCCGTCCGGGGCGGCGAGCCCCTGGTGCAGCGCGATCCGGAACCGCATGGCGTGCGCCGCGCTGAAGATGGCGGCCTTCTGGCCGAGCCCGTCGTCGAAGGCCCTGATCAGCGCACCCGCCAGCCGTACGGGGGAGACCGTCGGCGGCACGAGCATCAGCACACCGTCGCCCCGGTCCGCGACGACGATGTCCCGCTCCGGCAGATCCGCCTGCGCCAGGGCCTCCCGGAGCACCTCGTACATCGCGGCGCGCAGCGACTTCTGGATCGGATCCGTACGCGTGCTGAAACTCTCGATGTCCAGCACCATGATCCAGTAAAGCGTGGCCTCAGCCGCCATCCCGCTGCTCCCAACCCCGTCAGGCCTCATCCGACTCCCCCTGTCGTACGGCACATCTCCCGCTCGGAACAGGCCAGTTGGCGCAGAACGGCAGGGCGCCGCCGCGGGAGTCGCTTCAGGCTAGGGAGCGTGTGCGACAAGTCACCCGAGGGTGATGTAATCGTTACTCAGTGCCACGGGGGCGCATGGGCGCACACTGGGGAGCATGTGCCGCAGCATCAAGACCCTTCGCCCGCCCGCGATGGAGCATGTCGAGGACGACGACATCAGGGCGGCCGCATTGCAGTACGTCCGCAAGGTCTCGGGATTCCGCGCCCCGGCCGCCCATAACCGTGCCGTCTTCGACCAGGCCGTGGACGCGGTGGCCGACGCGACCCGGCAGCTGCTCTCCGAGCTGGAGGTACGGGGTGCCGGGGCCCGGCGCGTAAGCCGGGTGGAGACCGACGCCTGAGGCTCAGGCCCGCAGCCGCGGAGGGACGGGCAGCCCGGGACCGGCTCCGGTCGGGGCCCCGGGCCCCCCGGCCTCCGCTGGCTCACTGTCCTGCGCTGCTTCGCCTGTCCGACCTGTCTTTCCGGCCTGACCGGCCTCTCCGGCCTGACCGGCCTCTCCGGCCTCTCCGGCCTGACCGGCCTCTCCGGCCTCTCCGGCCTGCCCCGACTCGCCGGGCCTCCCCGGCCCAACCACCTCGCCGGCTTCCCGTGCCCCGCGTGCCTCGGGCGGCTGCGCGGGCGATGCCTCGAGCTCGTCCGCGAGCCGCTGCGCCCAGTCGGTGAGACCGCCGGCATCGATGCCGTACGGCGGATTCCGCCGGCTCGGCGCGATGGCGTCCGCGGCCCTCCGGAGCAGTGAGACCGCGCCGCGTCGATTGCCCCGCGCGGCATGGGTCAGGCCCACGGCGAACTGCGCCAGCCCCTTCCACAGTCCGCGCTCGGGCCCGGGCGCGGACTTCCACGCGTCCTCGAACACCTCGTGCGCATGGAAGGGCTTGCCCTCGTCCAGCAGCCGCTGGGCCTCGTCGAGCGTCTCCTCCGGGGTCCGCTCGATCCCTTCGGGCTGCCGCTCGACCCCTTCCGCCCCGTACGGCAGCGGCCGCCCCAGGCCGTCACGCGGACGCGCACTGCGGGCACGGCCCTCGGCGTCGCGATCCCGGCGGTCTCCCGCCCGGGCCTGGCCCTGGCTCCGGTCCTGACTGCGCTCGTCGCTCACAGCTCGATTGTTCCCCCTGCGGGCAAGTCCGCCGCCACCGGCCCACTGCTCGAACCGGCGGCCGTCTGCCCGAGCCGACGGCCGGTCTCAGTGCCCGGTCGTGTACGCCACGGTCACCGGCGCGTGGTCCGACCAGCGAGTGTCATAGGTCGCCGCCCGCTCGACGACCGCCTTCACCGCGCGCTCCGCGAGTCCCCGCGTCTCCACGTGGTAGTCGATCTGCTCCGGTCGACACAGAGTCCAGTACGGTCCCGCGCATGACTCAACTCCGCGCACTCAGCGCCATTCGCCTGTCTGTCCGCACGGATGAGACGACGTCCCCCGCCCGGCAGCGCGCTGCCAACTCGAACGAGGCCGCCCGTCGTGGCGCTGTCATTGTCGGCGAGGCGGAGGACCTGGACGTCTCCGCGACGAAGACGACGCCCTTCGACCGGCCGGAGCTGGGTGCCTGGCTGGCCCGCCCTGACGACTTCGACATGATCGTCTGGTGGCGTATGGACCGCGCCGTCCGGAGCATGTCCGACATGGCGGAGCTGGGTCGCTGGGCGAAGCAGCACGGGAAGCTACTCGTCTTCGCTGAGGGCCCCGGCGGCGCCCCCATGGACCTGGATATGCGGACCGTGTCCCCCGTGTCTGAGCTGATCATGACGCTTCTGGCTTTCTCAGCGCAGATGGAGGCCGCCGCCATCCGTGAACGCGTCACCGGCGCCCAGGCCGCTCTCCGCTCCCAGGGCCGATACGCCGGGGGGCTGGTCCCGTATGGGTACGAGAAGGTCCCCAACCCTGATGGCGCGGGCTACAAGCTGGCCCCCGACCCGGAGGCCGTGAAGATCCTGTCCGGCATCATCCGGGACGTCCTGGACGGCCAGTCTCTGACCGCCGTGGCCATGGCGCTGAACGAAGACGGCGTTCCCGTGCCCAGGGACTACCAGGCGATCAAGGCAGGACGGGAGCCTGGCGGGACCAGGCGGGGCCAGCGCCACGAACGTTTCCGCTGGACTGCGGGGACCCTGTCGAAGGTCCTCCGGTCCCCGGCGCTGATGGGGTACCGGCTCCACCAGGGGAAGCCTGTCAGGGACCGCGACGGGAACCCGATCCTGATCGGGGAGCCTGTCCTGTCGCGGGAGGAGTTCGACGTCCTTCAGGACCACATGAACGCGCTGACGCCCCAGAAGAACCGGACACGCAAGGACACCCAGGCCATGCTCCTGGGAGTGGCGAAGTGCCGTGGTTGCGGCGGGAACCTCTACCTGTCGAAGCGGGCCGGAGGCCAGGACTACAACTGCCGCGCGACGGCCCGGGGCGACCGCTGCCCCTCCCCCGCCGGTATCCGTGCGGACTGGCTGGAGAAGTACGTGGAGGAGGAGGTCATGGCCCGCATCGGCGACATGCAGATGACAAAGATCGTCACGCACACGGGCTACGACCCAACGCCCGAACTGCGGGAGGTCGAAACGGAGCTGCGCGCTCTGTACGCCGACAAGGACGCCCGCAAGTCCCGGACCGGCCGCATGATCTGGCAGGAAGAAGTAGAGGCCCTGGAACGGCGTGCGGAGGCCCTGGAGGCGACACCCCGCCAAGAGGCCTCTACGGAGGTAGTGGAGACAGGCGAGACGTACGCCAGCTTCTGGGCCCGGCATGACGCCGCTGGCCGCCGCCAGCTCCTCCTGGACGCTGGCGCACGCGCGACCGTGGCGAAGGGCCGTTCAGGCGGAGGGGCTGAACGGCTGAAGGGACCGGACCAGGGGCGCCTGTCGTTCACGGTGGGGGCCCACGCGGACCCGCACGCGGCAGCGCTGGAGGCTGTGGAGGCGGAGGAGGCAGCGGCAGCCTTCGACTGACCCGCGCAGACGCTTGACTGGCCCCTGGCTTCGGCTGGGGGCCTTCGTCATGCCGCCGTACGGCCGGAGACGGCGGAGAGGCGGGCGGGGCCCCAACCGATGGCCCGTCGCGTTTCGTCTCAACGCGGAGGAGGGGGACGCACTCGGTCTGACCAGGGAAAACAGCGGAAGAGTAGTATTTTTTGTTACGGAACTTTAGAAAAAACTTTCTACCCCTTCCCCCTCCAGCATTCAGCTTCTTGGGGCTTACCCCCAAGGGTCGAAGGTCTTCAAGTTCCGTAACACAGCCCGGTGTCAAAGGGCGCCGCCCTTCCCGCTGAGCGACGCATGACAGAGCTGTACGGCGTCAGCATCGGGACCGTGCGCCGTGCCGTAGCACTGCTCCGAGAACGGGGCGTGGTGGCGACGCTGCCCGCGAAGGGGACGTTCATCCTGGGCGCCGGAGCGGCGACCGGAGGGGACAGCGGAGAGGCGGAGTAAGTCCACCCGGCCTGACTCGCCGTCAGGCGAATACGACTGTCACGGGCGCGTGATCCGACCAGCGTTCCGCGTGGCTGGCTGGCCGCTCCACGTACGCCTTCACGGCACGCTCGGCGATACCACGCGTTGTGCAAACTAGGTCGATCCGCCAGCCGCTGTCGTTGTCGAACGCCTTCCCGCGGTAGGACCACCAGGAGTACGGGCCCGCGACCTCCGGATTCAGCCGCCGCACCACGTCCGCGTACTCCGCCTCCTCGAAGACCCGGGTCAGCCACGCCCGCTCCTCCGGCAGGAAGCCGGCCTTCCTGGTGTTCGCCTTCCAGTTCTTGAGGTCGGCCTCCCGGTGGGCGATGTTCCAGTCGCCGCACACGAGCACCTCCCGGCCGCCCGCGGCGGCCCGCTCACGAACCTCCTTGAGATACGGCAGGAACTCGCCCATGAAGCGCACCTTCTCGTCCTGCCGCTCGGTGCCGACCTCGCCGGAGGGCAGATAGAGGCTCGCGACCGTGATTCCCGGCAGATCGATCTCCACGTAGCGGCCACTGCCGTCGAACTCCGATGAGCCGAAGCCGACCCGTACGCCCTCCGGCTCGCGCCGCGAGTAGATCGACACCCCGGCCCGGCCCTTGGCCGCGGCCGGTGCGTGGACCGTGTGCCAGCCGTCGGGCGCCCGTACCTCCGCCGGCAGCTGGTCGGGCTCGGCCCGCACCTCCTGGAGGCACACCACGTCGGCGGAGGTCGCCGCCAGCCACTCCACAAAGCCCTTCTTGGCGGCGGCGCGGAGCCCATTCACATTCACGGTCGTCACATTGAGCACCCCGGCACGATACCGACAGCCCGGCAGGTGCCAGGAATCGTTGCCGCACAACCGTACGATTGCGCTCATGCAGATCCGCACCGTGCGCTACGACCACACCGACGCCCTGAAGCTCAGCGCCGAGGTGCAGCTCGAGTACGCCGAGCGGTACGGCGACGGTGATCTCACGCCCATGGACCCGGCGCAGTTCGACCCGCCGAACGGGCTGTACCTGGTCGTCTACGACACCGGCCGCCCCGTGGCGTCCGGCGGCTGGCGTGCCCAGGACGCGAGTGACGAGGGCTACGCGGACGGCGACGCCGAGATCAAACGCATGTACGTGGTGCGGGAGGCCCGCGGGCAGGGCCTCGCCCGCCAGGTCCTCGCGGCCCTGGAGGAGAGCGCCCGGCAGGCCGGCCGCCGCCGCATGGTCCTGGAGACCGGCACCAAGCAGCCGGAGGCCATCGCGCTCTATGCCTCGAGCGGCTACGCCCCGGCGGTGCCGAAGTTCGGCATCTACCGCTTCGAGAAGGAGAGCCGCTGCTTCACCAAACCCCTCACCGGCCCGGGGCTCCCCGGCTGACCCCGCCCACCTGGCCGGCGCCCGGACGCGACGTCCCGGCCGGCCCCGCCCGCTCGGCCGCCCGGCTGTGCGGCGAGGAGCGGCCGTCCGGTCACGTCCAGCCGGACAGTCTCCTCGCGCCTGAAGGACACCTTCAACGGCCGCCGACGACCGCTGAGGCTCTGCCGACGGCGTGTGGGCGACCTGGTGCCGCCCACGCGCAGCTGTCCCAGGTCGTAGCGCTCCGGCGCGGCGGCCGGGCCGTCGTCCTGGGGTCCGGCGAGAGGCCGCGCCGAAGACGCCGCGCAACGGCCGCCCGCCCGGCCCCTCCCCCGGCACCCCTGCCGGGGCGTAACTGGCCCGGGACTCACCAGGTGATGCCCGGTCCCGGGGCGAGCCGGTCGTACTCGGTCAGCGTCGGGGTACCGACCGGCCAGAGCTGCGCGCCGCGGTACTCCTCCAGCAACCGCAGCCAGACCTCGCTCATCGTCGGAAACGCCGGGACCGCGTGCCACAGCCGGTCGACCGGCACCTCTCCCGCGACGGCGATCGTCGCGGACTGCAACAGCTCCCCCACTCCGGCGCCCACGAAGGTCACGCCGACCAGGTGCCCGCGGTCCAGGTCGACCAGCATCCTGGCCCTCCCCCGGTAGTCGTCCGCGTACAGGGAGGCACCCGGCACCTGCCCCAGGTCGTAGTCGACGACGCGCACCCGGCGGCCCTGGCGCTCCGCCTCCGCCGCCGTCAGCCCGACCGCAGCGACCTCGGGCGTGCTGAACACCACCTGCGGCACGGCCGCCGTGTCAGCGGTCGCCACATGCGCGCCCCACGGGTCCGTCTCCAGCAGCGGCACGCCCTGTGCGCGGGTGGCGATCACGGCGCCCGCGATCCGTGCCTGGTACTTGCCCTGGTGGGTGACGAGCGCCCGGTGGTTGACATCGCCCACCGCATACAGCCAGTCGCCCTTCACGGCCGTCACCCGGCAGGTGTCGTCCACCTCGATCCAGGAACCCGGCTTCAGCCCGACGGTCTCCAGCCCCAGGTCGTCGGTGCGGGGCGCGCGCCCGGTGGCGAACAGCACCTCGTCGGCGACGATCTCCTCACCGCTGTCGAGAAACACGGTCACCGGCCCGCTCCCGCCCGGACGCCGTACACCCGTCGCCGATACGCCCGTGCGGATCGTCACCCCGGCGTCCGTGAGCTCCTCGGCGACCAGCTCTCCCGCGAACGCCTCCATCCGTGGCAACAGCCCGCCGCCACGCACCAGCATCGTGACCGACGACCCGAGCGCCTGCCAGGCCGTGGCCATCTCCACGCCGACGACCCCGCCGCCCACGACGGCCAGCCGCCCGGGGACCTCCCGCGCGCTGGTGGCCTGCCGGCTGGTCCACGGCCGTGCCTCCGCGACGCCCGGCAGATCGGGAACCACGGCCCTGCTGCCGGTGGACACGACGACGGCGTGGCGCGCGGTCAGCAGCCGCCGGCCGCCCTCGGGCGTCCGTACGGCGACCTTGTACGGACCGACGAGACGGCCCGCGCCCCGGACGACGTCCGCGCCGGTGGAGTCCACCCAGGCCCGCTGGCCGTCGTCGCGCCAGTGCGCGGCGAAAGCGTCCCGGCGGGCCAGTACGGCCGCCGCGTCCAGGCTGCCGCTCACCGCCTCCCGCGCCCCGGCGACATCCCGCGCCTCGGCGAGCGCGGCGACCGGCCGCAGCAGCGCCTTGCTGGGCATACACGCCCAGTACGAGCACTCGCCGCCCACCAGTGCGTTCTCCACGAGCACGGTGGCCAGCCCGGCTGCGCGCACCCGCTCGGCGAGGACCTCGCCGGCCGGTCCCCCGCCGAGCACGACGACGTCGTACTGGTCCTCCCGCTCGTACTCCTCGGCTGTTTCCGGGCTCGGGCTCATCGCGCTCCGCCTCTCCATCGGGGGGTGCCGCTCGGGGATGACGCCATCCTTCCGCCGTCCCCCGAAGTCGGCCACATGAACCACCGGAATACGGACAGGCTCCCCCTCGTTCCCTTCAGTGGGACACCCGCCGACGTCATCCGGAAGCAGGTAAGGACACATGAGTACGGTCGAGCTGACCAAGGAAAACTTCGACGAGGTCGTCTCCGCGAACGACTTTGTGCTGATCGACTTCTGGGCCTCCTGGTGCGGCCCCTGCCGTCAGTTCGCGCCGGTCTACGAGCAGGCCGCCGAGCGCCACTCCGACCTGATCTTCGGCAAGATCGACACGGAGGCCCAGCCCGAGCTGGCGGCGGCCTTCGACATCCGGTCGATCCCGACGCTGATGATCGTGCGGGAGAACGTGGCGGTCTTCGCCCAGCCGGGCGCGCTGCCGGAGACCGCGCTGGAGGACGTGATCGGTCAGGCACGCGAGCTGGACATGGCGGAAGTGCACAAGTCCGTCGCCGAACAGCAGGCGGCCGCCGAACAGGAAGCCGCCCAGAACGCGGCCGGCGGCCCGGGTCAGCAGCAGAGCGCCCAGCCGGATCCGTCGGCGTGAGCTGACCGCACGCGCAATCGGGCTCCGGACGCGTACGACCGGCCCCCTGGTAGCGCCCGGAAGGCCCCGGCCCTCGAGATGCTGTCGGTACGGCGTGCCTCGAGGCCGGGGCCTTCCGTGTGTCCGCCCGCCGGCCCGGCCCCGTGAGCAACTGCCCACCCCGTACGCCACTTGGTCCGCCCCCGCCGCCAAGCACCGCCGGACATCGCACAGTTGCCCGCCTGCCCGGCACGACGACGCCTCGGACGCCCCTGACGACGCCGTGACGCCCTCAGGCTCATGCCCGCCTTTTTCGGACTCCCAGCAACGCCGGACACGCAAAAAACCCCGCCGGGACGTCCCGACGGGGTTGCGATGCGGTGGACCTGAGGGGAATTGAACCCCTGACCCCCTCGATGCGAACGAGGTGCGCTACCGGACTGCGCCACAGGCCCTTGCAACGGATGAAACTTTAGCATCCCGCTCGGGGTGCTCGGAAATCGCTTCCCGTGCTGGTGGGCCCCCCGAGCACCGCCCGGGGGCACGTCACTCGTTGGCCGCGCGGGGCCGGTCCTCGTCGGCGTACTGGTCGAAGAGCGGGGTGCGGCCGCGATCGCGCGCGCGGCGGCCGGGCGGGCGGGACGGGGCGAGCGCGCGCTCCGGGGCGGCGGGCGCGGCCTCGGCGGCCGGCTCGACGGCGCTGGACCTGGCCGAGCTCCAGGCGTCCGGGGCGTCGAGGTCCACGCTGCCGGGGGCCCGCGGGGCAACCGGGGCAGTGACGTATGTGGGCAGGGGCACCGGCACCGGGTCCCAGCTCTCGCCCTCACCACGGCCGCGCTGCTGGTCCACCCACTCCGCGTGATCCGTCTGCTCGACCAGGGCACGCCGCCCCGCGGTGTGCGGGGAGGGACCCGGCGTCGCCGCGGTCACCGGGCCGGACTCCGCGGGGTCGGCGTCCGCGGAGTCGTCCCCGGCGACGGATTCCGTCCGGGTGGAGGTGCGCGACCGGTGTTCCCGCAGCCGCTGCGCGGCCTCCTCGGCCCGGCGCTGGTCCATGGTGAAGGCGAAGCGGCGGCGCTCCTGTGCCCGCAGATGGACGATATAGACGCTGAGCAGTATCGCCGGCACGGCCGGGGCCCAGAGAAAGGCGAGGCCGCCCACCGCGGCCACGATCGACCCCAGGGTGAAGGCGAGGAACAGCACCATGGTGGTGCGCCGTCGGCGCGCGAGGACCTTCGAGCGCCGGGCACGTTCCGCGGCGGACGGCGACGGGCGGGCGGCGGGTCGGGGGGCGAGGTGCTCCGTACGGCCGGGCCCGTCGTCGGCGCGAGGGGTCTCGGACCCACGAGGGATCTCGGGGACGGACGCGGACACCGCGAAGGCCCGGACGTCGACCGAGTCGGTCACGGCGTCCGGGGCGGTCACGCCCCGTTCCCGTTCGGCTGGAGCGCCCGGGTCGTCGAAGGCGTCCGCGTCGCCGGAGTTGCGCTCCTCCAGGCCCTTGGCGTAACGGCGCTCCATTCCCGCCCGTCCGGACAGCAGCCGGATGGCGGTGCTGAAGCGTTCCGTCGGACGGGCTTCATTCAGCTCGTCCTGCCTACGGAGCCACATCGGCACCAAGTAGGCGGCCCAGGCCCCGACAATGACTGCGTAGATGAGGCCGCTGCTGCTCACAGCTCACACGGTAGAGGGGTCCGCATGAGCCCATCTGCCAATTGGCGCGGTGTGTCGCACGATCTGGCTGATATCTCGAACTTTTTTTGTGATTGTTGACAGCGGCGGACTGCAGCCATGGGCAACTGCCGCGCAAATTCGAACACTTATTTCATTTGTAGGCTGTCCTGGGACGGACCCGGTGCCAACGCGCCAGCAGGCCCTCCGGCACTTCCTCCGCCGTCAGGGCGAAGACCAGGTGGTCTCGCCAGGCACCATCGATGTGAAGATAGCGGGGCCGCAGCCCTTCGTCACGGAATCCGAGTTTCTCGACGACCCGTCGGCTCGGTGTGTTCTCGGGCCGGATGCACACCTCGATGCGGTGCAGCCCGACCGCACGGAAACAATGGTCGACCGCGAGTGCCACCGCCGTCGGCATCACACCGCGGCCCGCGACGGCCTCGTCGACCCAGTAGCCGATATGGCCCGAGCACATCGAGCCCCAGGTGATCCCGGCCACCGTCAGCTGCCCGGCCAGCCGGCCGTCGTACTCGATGACGAACGGCAGCATCCGTCCTGCGTGCGCCTCCGCCCGCAGATGGCGCACCATCTGCCGGAACGTGGGGCGGTGGGTCATCGGGGTGCCGGGAGACGGCGGCGGGGTGGTCGCTTCCCAGGGGCGCAGCCAGTCCCGGTTGCGCCGGTTGACCTCGCGCCAGGCCCGCTGATCACGCAGCTTTATGGGGCGAAGGGCGACGTTGCCGTCCGCCAGTTCGACCGGCCAGGACGCGTTCAGCTCTCGCTCCCCGTGGGGCTGGGGTGGTCGCCGCCGCGGATCTGGTCGACGGCGTGGACGAGGAGGCGGCCCAGGACGGCGAGGCCGTCGCGGACGCCTCCGGTGGAACCGGGAAGGTTGATGATCAGGGTAGTCCCGGCGACTCCGGCCAGCCCTCGGGAGAGCGCGGCGGTGGGGACCTTGGCCAGGCCTTCGGCGCGGACCGCCTCGGGGATGCCGGGGATCTCGTAGTCCACGACCCGGCGGACCATCTCGGGGGTGCGGTCGGTGGGCGAGATGCCGGTGCCGCCGGTGGTGAGCACGACGTCGTACGAGGCGGCGACGGCCTCGCGCAGCACGGCTTCGACGGGGTCGCCGTCGGGGACCACGCGTGGCCCGTCGGTCCGGAAGCCCATGGCGGTCAGGCCCTCGACGAGGAGGGGGCCGCCCTTGTCGGCGTAGACACCGGCGGCGGCACGGTTGGACACGGTGACGGCCAGAGCGCGGTACGGCCGCGCCGAGGCCTCCCGGGCACCGGACGGGGCCGGCCGGTGGTCGCCCGACGGGCCGGATGACGGGCCGCCGGTCCGGGACGTCGGCTCCGGATTCACCCGTCCTCCCCGTCACGGGGGGTGCGCGGCTCCCCGGCGGAGGCCTGCTCGGCGGAGGCGCGCAGCCAGTCGCCCGACTTGCCGCCGGTCTTCTCCTCGACGCGTACGTCGGTGATGGCCGCGGCCTTGTCGACGGCCTTCACCATGTCGATCACGGTGAGGGCGGCGACGGTGACGGCGGTAAGGGCTTCCATCTCGACGCCGGTGCGGTCCGTCGTTCTGACGGTGGCCTCGATCTCCACGGCGTCGTCCGCCACCGACAGATCGACCTTCACCCCGGAGACCGCGAGCGGGTGGCAGAGCGGGATCAGGTCCGGGGTGCGCTTGGCACCCATGATTCCGGCGATACGGGCGGTGGCCAGGGCATCGCCCTTGGGCACGCCCTCACCGCGCAGCAGTTCGACGACGCGTGGTGCGACGAGCACACGGCCGGTCGCGCGGGCGGTGCGCGCGGTGACGTCCTTCCCGGAGACATCGACCATCCGGGCGGCGCCCGCGTCGTCGAGGTGGGTGAGGTGCTGCTCGGCGCTGCTCATCGTTCTCCCGATCCGGTCCTGTGGGCAGACACCGTACCGGCAGGGGACGACTGTCAGCCGAGAAGGACCACCTCGACCTGGTCACCGGGGGCCACAGAGGTGACATCCTCGGGTACCACGATCAGCGCGTTCGCATGGGCGAGGGCCTTCACCAGATGGGACCCGGAGCCACCGACGGGACTGACCTCCCCGTCGGCGTAACGCCCCCGGAGGAACTGGCGCTTGCCCTTCGGGGACCAGCCGATGCCCAGCGGGCACACCGCGCGGACCGTCTCGCGCCCGGCCGGGTCCATCCCCATCAGGGCCCGGATGGCGGGGCGTGCGAAGAGCTCGAAGGAGACATAGGAGCTGACCGGATTGCCGGGGAGAGCGAGCAGGGGAGTGCCGTCCCGGCCGATGCGGCCGAAGCCCTGCGGCTTGCCGGGCTGCATGGCGAGCTTGCGGAACACCACCCGCCCCTCCTCGCCCTCGAACTGCGACAGGGCCTCCTTGACGACGTCGTAGGCGCCCACGCTCACGCCTCCGCTCGTGACGATGATGTCGGCGCGGATCAGCTGGTCCTCGATGGTGGCGCGGAGGGTGTGGGGGTCGTCGCCGACGGCGCCGACGCGGTAGGCGATGGCTCCGGCGTCGCGGGCGGCGGCGGTGAGCGCGAAGCTGTTGGAGTCGTGGATCCGGCCGGGCCCCAACTCCTCGCCCGGCTGGATGAGTTCACTGCCGGTCGACAGGACGACGACGCGAGGGCGCGGGCGGACTCGGACGCTGCCGCGGCCGATGGCGGCGAGCAGTCCGATCTGCGGCGGGCCGAGGACCGTACCGGCTTCGAGGGCGAGCTCCCCGGCGGATACGTCGCTGCCGCGGGTCCGGACATGCGCTCCCGCCTCGGCGCCGCGGTGCACGGCGACCTCGCCGGAAGCCCCCTCGGGGGCGTCGCCGGCGGAGCGCATACCGGAGGCCGGCCCGCCGCCGGTCCCGCCGTCCGTCCACTCGACGGGGACCACGGCCTCGGCTCCGGGCGGCAGGGGGGCGCCGGTCATGATGCGGGCGGCCTCGCCCGGGCCGACAGTGGGCAGCTCACCGCTGCCGGCGGCCACATCACCGATGACCGTGAGGACAGCCGGGTACTCCTCGGAGGCTCCACTGACGTCCGCGGTACGGACGGCGTAGCCGTCCATCGAGCTGTTATCGAAGGGCGGCAGGGCGAACGGGACGGTGACGTCCTCCACGAGGATGCAGCCCTGGGCGTCGAGGAGTTGCAGCTCGATGGGGTCCAGCGGGCGGATGTGCCGCAGGATGTCGTCGAGGTGCTCCTCGACGGTCCAGACGCGCTGCTCGTCGTGGACCGGCGCCGCCGCTCCGGTGCCCGCGGGGAGCGTGTCCCCGAGACCGTCCGACGCGGCGGCGTGTTCAGCGGTGTCGCTCAAAGTGCTACATCTCCTCCGTGACGTAACCGCGAAGCCAGGTCCGGAAGTCCGGGCCCAGGTCTTCACGTTCGCACGCGAGTCTGACAATGGCACGCAGGTAGTCGCCGCGGTCGCCGGTGTCATAGCGGCGGCCCTTGAAGACCACGCCGTGAACGGGTCCGCCGAGGGTCGGCGTCTCGGCGAGCGTACGGAGGGCGTCGGTGAGCTGGATCTCGCCGCCACGGCCGGGATCGGTCTTGCGGAGCACCTCGAAGACGGCCGGGTCGAGGACGTACCGGCCGATGATCGCGTAGTTGCTGGGCGCCTCGGCGGGGTCCGGCTTCTCCACGAGGTCGGTGACCTGGACGACGTCGCCTTCGGCGGTGGCCCGGACGGCAGCGCAGCCGTAGAGGTGGATCTGGGCCGGGTCGACCTCCATGAGGGCGACGACGCTGCCGCCGTGCTGCTCCTGGACCTCGATCATCCGAGCGAGGAGCGGATCGCGGGGGTCGATGAGGTCGTCGCCGAGGAGGACGGCGAAGGGCTGCTCGCCCACGTGCGGGGCCGCGCAGAGGACGGCGTGGCCGAGGCCCTTGGGGTCGCCCTGGCGGACGTAGTGCATGGTCGCGAGGTCGCTGGACTCCTGGACCCGGGCCAGGCGGGACTCGTCGCCCTTCCGGCGCAGGGCCTCTTCGAGTTCATAGTTCCGGTCGAAGTGGTCCTCGAGGGGCCGCTTGTTGCGGCCGGTGACCATGAGGACGTCCGGGAGTCCCGCTCCGACGGCTTCCTCGACGACGTACTGGATCGCGGGCTTGTCCACGACCGGCAGCATTTCCTTGGGCGTGGCCTTGGTGGCCGGAAGGAAACGGGTGCCGAGTCCGGCGGCGGGAATGACAGCCTTGCTGATCCGGGAGCGCGATTCACTCATGCGGAGAACCATAACCGGTACGTATGAGCGGAAGATGAGGCTCCGGTTAATACGTTCGCATTGGAGAGGTTTTGCTCGCGTGATGAGTGGTGGCCACCTTACGAAGGCGGAGTTGCGGAGAGGCCTCCTGGCGGTGAGAGCCGGGTTTACTGCGGATGACGTCTCGAGGACGGGGGCGGTTCTGGCGCGGCGGGCTCTGGAGCTGCCCGAGCTTGCCGGGGCGGGCACGGTGGGCGCCTATGTGTCGGTGGGGCGCGAGCCGGGGACACGCGCGCTGCTGGAGGCGCTGCGCACCCGGGGCGTGCGGGTGCTTCTCCCGGCGCTGTTGGCGGACAACGACCTCGACTGGGGTGTCTATGAGGGGGAGGAGCGGCTGCTGGCGGCCGCTCGCGGGCTGCTGGAGCCCGCCGGGGAGCGACTGGGCCCGGATGCGATCACGGAGGCGGACGCGGTGCTGCTGCCCGGTCTCGCGGTGAACGGGCAGGGCATGCGGCTCGGCCGCGGGGGCGGCTCGTACGACCGTGTGCTGTCGCGGCTGGCCCGCTCGGGCGCGGACCCCGCCCTCGTGGTGCTGCTCTACGACGGCGAGCTGCTGGAGGACGTACCGGCCGAGGGCCACGACCGGCCGGTCCATGCCGCGGTGACGCCCTCGGGCGTCCGCCGTTTCGGCCCCGGGACGGAGACCCGCCGCGGGCCTGCCGGGGGAAACACGGCCGCCTCCCGGTGACACCCCGGTACGACACCGTCCCGGTGACCGGCCACGGGGGGCGGGTGACCACCGGGACCGTGAAGGGAGCATCGGGCGCCGGAACCTGGAGGACCGGAGCGGCGCCTGGAGGCGCGGGCACGGGCGCCTGAGGATCAACGCCCCGGCCCCTTGAGGGCCGGAGCAGCGGCATCTGAAGCGCAGCCGCCCTGCACCCTGAAGGCCGGGCCGGGCCCTGAAGGGTCAGGGCACGGCCCCTCGAGGAGCGGAGCAGCGAGGCCTGGAGCGTCGGCGCCTCGGCGCCTCGAGGGCCGGGTCGGCTGCACTCAGGGCCGGGCCCTCGCCCTGAGGGCCCGGCCCCGGAGCCTGAAGGGTCAGGGCGTCAGCGCCAGGGTGTCCGAGGTCGAGCGCCGCACCTTCGCCTCGCTGAAGGCCCAGGGCAACAGCTCGCCCTTGGCCCACTTGTCCGTCTGGTCGGCGTAGTGCGCGTTGTAGGCATGCCCCGAGGCGCCGGTGAGGTTGATCCACCTCGACTTGTCGAGGTCCGCCAGGTTGACGACCATCCGCATCGACGGCACCCAGACGACGTCGTAGCCCCCTGCCGCGTTCCAGCCGGTGGCGTTCACCGCCGCCTCGCCGCCGCCGAGGTTCCACGGCCCGCGGTTGAACACGAACTGCAGGAAGCCGGGGCCGTCGGTGCCCAGGGTCTGGTTCTTCAGGGTCAGCTGGTGCAGCCGGCCCCAGCTCCAGGTGTCCACGTCCTTGCCCAGTTCGGCCGTGAGCTCCCAGCGGGCGTCCTTCATGGCGTGCGCGAGCAGCTCGTCGCGGTTGCGGTCCCCCGGGGTACGGCCGGTGGCGCCGGACGTCTTCCACCAGTCGTTCCCCTCGTCCTTGAGGAGCGTCCGGACGACCTCGTACCAGCGGTCGCCGCCGTCCGGCTGGGCAGCGTCGGCAGCGCGCTCGCCGCACTCCCGTACGAACCGGGCGTTGCCGTCCAGGTCCTCCAGCGGGCCGGTGTCGTCGGCCGGGCGGACGCGCAGGCACTCGCCCTGGACGCGCAGCTCCTTGGGCAGCTTGTTGCCGAAGGCCAGCTTCAGGGTGTTGCGCCAGACCGCGTTGAAGTAGGCGGCCGCGGCCGAGTCGGCGTCCTGGGTGTAGTCCCAGCCCTCGAGGAGTTTCTGCGCCTCGCGGATGTACGGGTCCTTGATGTCGATCTTGAGCAGGAGCGGCGTCAGCAGCTCGGCGATCTCGCTGCTGCTGTCCATCTGCATGGTCTGCATGTCATCCGTCGAGATCTTGCCCCCGTCCTTGATCTTCGACTGGATGAGGTCGTTGATCCGCTGGCTGCGCGCGCCGTAGCCCCAGTCCTCGGTGAGCCGGTAGGGGTACTTCGTCCGGTCGACGACGGCCTGGTTGGCGGTCACGATGTACCCGCGCTCGGGATCCTGGTCCCAGGGCATCGCGGACTGCGGGACGTACCCGGTCCACTTGTAGTCGGAGTCCCAGCCGGGTGACGGGTAACGGCCGTCGCCCTTGCCGCGGAGCGGGATCCGTCCGGGGGCCTGGTAGCCGATGTGGCCCTCGGTGTCGGCGTAGATCATGTTCTGCGAGGGGACGGCGAAGTCGCGTGCCGCCTTGCGGAAGCCGTTGAAGTCCTTGGCGGCGTTGAGCCCGAAGATCGAGTCCATGGTCCTGCCGGGCTCCAGAGCGGTCCAGCGCAGCGAGACCGCGTAGCCGCTGCCCCGGTCCGGTGCGGCGTCGCCGACCGGAGCCTGCTCCCCCACCTTGCCCAGCTCGTCGTCACGGTCGGAGACGATGGGTCCATTGCCGGTCGAGCGGACCGTGATCTCACGGTCAGCGCCGTCCGCGACCTTGATCGTCTCCCGCCGGGTCGTGAAGGGGAGCTGCTTGCCGTCGGAGAGGTAGGTGTCGCTGGTGACCTTCTCCAGGTACAGGTCGGAGACGTCCGCTCCGAGGTTGGTGAAGCCCCAGGCGATGTCCTTGTTGTGGCCTATGACGACGCCGGGCAGGCCCGAGAAGGTGTAGCCGGCCACGTCGAAGCGGCAGGACGGGCTGACGGTGCGGCAGTGCAGGCCCATCTGGTACCAGAGCGAGGGCATCTGGGGCGCCAGGTGGGGGTCGTTGGCCAGCAGCGGTTTGCCGGTGGCGGTGTGCTTTCCGGAGACGACCCAGGAGTTGGAGCCGATCCCGTCACCGCTCGGGCCGAGGAGCGCCGGAATCTTCTCGAGGGTCCTGGACAGCGAGGACAGCTGCGTCCGGGCGCCCTGGGCCGCGCCACCGGGGCCGGTGCCCGCCCCGGCGCCCTTCCGCGGGGCCGAGGCCTTCGGGTCGAACCGCCCGGTCGCCTCGTCCACCGCGCCGCCGTCGACGACCGGCTCGTTCCGGTCGTACGGGTACTTCGGGTAGAGATCTTCTATCTGCTCGCGGGTGAGGCGGCTGGACATCAGCGAACGGTCGATCTCGTCCTGCATGTTGCCGCGCAGATCCCAGGCCATGGCCTTGAGCCAGGCGACCGAGTCCACGGGGGTCCACTTCTCGGGGGTGTAGTCGGAGGTGAAGCCGATCGCCGCGTACTCGGCGGACAAGGCGGAGCCCTCGTGGTCCTTCAAGTAGGCGTTGACACCCTCGGAGTACGCGCGCAGGTATTTCTTGGTCTCCGGCGACAGCTTACGGTCGTACTCCTCCTGAGCCACCTTCCGCCACCCCATGGTGCGCAGGAACGCGTCGGTCTCGACCTGGCTCTCGCCGAACATCTCGGACAGACGGCCCGCCGTCATGTGCCTGCGGACGTCCATCTCCCAGAAGCGGTCCTGCGCCTGGACGAATCCCTGTGCACGGAAGAGGTCCTCGTCCGTGTCGGCGTAGATCTGCGGGATGCCATGACCGTCACGCTTCACCTGGACCGGCCCCGAGAGGCCCTTGAGCTTGACGGAGCCCGTGGTCTCCGGAAAGGAGGCGCGCACGGTGCTGACGCTCCAGTACGTGCCGTAGCCGAAGCCCGCCACGAGCAGCAGCACGACTGCGATCACGAGAAGCCGGGCGCGTCGGCCCTTCTTCTTGCCGGAAGGGCCGGTCTTGTTGGCGGGCATCGCTGTCCTTAGAGGGGCAGGGTGGTCCTGGGAATGCAGGAGCAACCTTAGGCGCAGCGCGGGAGCGGTCCTTACGCGGAGTCGGTGTCGGCGCAGCGTCCGCCGCGGGGCGGCCACCGCCGGCATCGGCGGCTCCCCGGCGGGCGCCACCGACCCTGTCGCGGCAGGCCCGCGTCAAGAACCCGTAAAATATTAGGTAAGGCAATGAACTTCTGGTCGGCCGGAACGGATGTTCCGACCGATAACGCAAGAAAGGGTCCGGCCCCTGACTGTCCACCACCTCAACGAACTCCTGCTGATCTGTTCGCTCGTCCTGCTCTTCGCGGTGGCGGCTGTCCGGATTTCCTCCCGCAGCGGGCTGCCGAGCCTGCTCATCTACCTGGGCATCGGCATTGCGATAGGCCAGGACGGAATCGGAATCGCCTTCAACGATGCCGGACTTACCCAGTTGATCGGCTATGCCGCTCTCGTGGTGATCCTGGCCGAGGGTGGACTGGGCACGAAGTGGCAGGAGATCAAGCCGGCACTGCCGACGGCCGCGGTGCTGTCGACGGTGGGTGTCGCGGTGAGCGTGGGCATCACCGCGGCGGCCGCGCACTATCTGGTGGGCCTGGACTGGCGGCAGGCGCTGATCATCGGGGCGGTCGTGTCGTCGACGGATGCCGCGGCGGTCTTCTCGGTGCTGCGGAGAGTGCCGCTCCCCTCGCGGCTGACCGGCGTTCTGGAGGCGGAGTCGGGCTTCAACGACGCACCGGTGGTGATCCTGGTCGTCGCCTTCTCCTCGTCGGGGCCGATCGAGACGTGGTACCTGCTTCTCGGCAAGATCGTTCTGGAGCTGGCGATCGGTGCGGCGATCGGGATCGCGGTGGGCTGGCTCGGGGCGTATCTGATGCGTCGGGTGGCATTGCCCGCATCGGGCCTGTACCCGATCGCCGTGATGGCGATCGCCGTCGTCGCGTACGCGGGAGGCGCGCTGGCCCACGGCAGCGGATTCCTCGCCGTCTATGTCGCGGCCCTGATCCTGGGCAACGCCAAGCTGCCGCACTGGCCTGCGACCCGCGGCTTCGCCGAGGGCCTGGGCTGGCTCGCCCAGATCGGGATGTTCGTCCTGCTCGGCCTGCTGGTCACCCCGCACGAACTGGGCGACGACATCTTGCCCGCGGTCGTGGTGGGCCTGGTGCTGACCGTGGTGGCGCGGCCGGTGTCGGTGATGGTGAGCACGGCACCCTTCCGCACGCCCTGGGCGGAACGGCTCCTGCTGTCATGGGCGGGGCTGCGCGGGGCCGTGCCCATTGTGCTGGCGACGATCCCCATGGTGTACGAGGTCCCCGACAGCCGGCGGATCTTCAACATCGTCTTCATGCTGGTGATCGTCTACACCCTGGTGCAGGGGCCGACGCTGCCCTGGGTCGCCAAGCGGCTGCGACTGCGGCTGAGCGAGGGCGAGCCGACGACGGACCTCGGGATCGAGTCGGCGCCGCTGGAGCGGCTGCGCGGCCATCTGCTGTCGGTCACGGTCCCGCAGAAGTCGAGGATGCACGGCGTGGAGGTCGGCGAGCTGCGGCTCCCGGCCGGTTCCGCGGTGACCCTCGTCGTCCGTGAGGAGAAGAGCTTCGTGCCGACGCCCACGACCGTACTGCGGCGCGGGGACGAGCTGCTGGTCGTCGCCACCGACCCGGTGCGCGACGCCACGGAGAAGCGGCTCCGGGCCGTGGCGGAGGGCGGAAAGCTGGCGAGCTGGCTGCGCCCCGACAGCTCCCGTTGAGCCCGGGGGGACGGCCCGTTTGAGGCCGGGAGACGGCCCGTTGAGGCCGGGGGCATCTCCGCAGGGGACCGGGGACATCCTCTTGAGTCCCGGGAATCTCCCGTCCCTTGAGGCGCCGGACACCTCGAGCTGTCCGCCTCGGCACAGCCATCTCATCACAGGCAGCGACCCCTGAATGCCGGATGGATCGAAGGGCTCACCCCGCTGCGCCCTGTACAATCCGGACCGCACCATGACAACCCACTCTGCCTGACGCAGAGCTGGCGCGACCGCACGGCGGCCGCGGTCCCGTTCCACCGACTCGGTGCGGACCCGGTATCTACCGCGGAATCTGCGCGAGAGGACAGCTCTCGGCGCACCGTACTGAGCGACCGCCACCACCCCGGCGGGCCCTGTGAGAGGTGCGCTACCAGGCGGCGGAAAGGCACGGCCGTGGCATCCGCGGTCACCACCACCCGGCCCGGTTACGGGCAACTGCTGCGCACACCGGGCGCATGGACCTTCCTCCTGCCGGGCTTCACGGCCCGGCAGCCCTTCGCGATGCTCACCATCAGCATCGTCCTGCTCGTCGAGCACACGACCGGCTCGTACGGCGCCGCGGGCGCTGTTGCCGCCGTCACCGGCGTCTCGATGGCCCTGTGCGCCCCGCAGGGCGGCAAGCTCGCGGACCGCTTCGGACAGAGCAATGTGCTGATCCCCGGCGTCCTGCTGCACGGAGCGTCCGCCGGGCTGCTGACGGCGCTCGCGCTGGCGGGTGCGCCCCTCTGGACGCTGTTCGCGGCCGCCGTGCCGACCGGCGCCTCCGTTCCCCAGGTCGGCCCCATGGTGCGGGCCCGTTGGGCGGCCGTGCTCGACGGCAGTCCGCTGCTGACGACCGCGGCCGCGTTCGAGTCGGTGACGGACGAGCTGACGTTCGTGATCGGTCCGGTGCTCGCGACCGCGCTCTGCACCGGGGTGCACCCGGCGGCGGGCCTGGTCGCCGAGGCGGCGCTGACCCTCGCCGGCGGACTGCTGTTCGCGGCCCAGCGCCGTACCGCGCCTCCCGCCGTCCGGGGGGAGACCGACGGCAGCGGGCCGCACGCCCCGGCCCTGGCCGTGCCGGGCGTACGGGTGCTGGCGGTGGCGTTCCTGGGGATCGGATCGGTCTTCGGCGGTATGCAGGTGTCGCTGACCGCCTTCACGCAGGACCTCGGAGAGCCGGGCCTGAACGGCCTGCTGTACGGGATCTTCGCGGCCGGAAACATGCTCGCCGGTGTGGCGTGCGGGGCGATCGCCTGGCGTGCTCCCGCCCGGCGGGGGTTGCTGGCGGCGTACGCGGCGTTGGCGCCGGCCTGCTCAGTACTCTGGACGCCGCAGTCCCCGCTGCTGCTCGGCGGGCTCGGGCTGCTGGTCGGCCTCTGCATCGCTCCGGCGCTGATCACCGGCTACACGCTGGTGGAGTCGCTGGTTCCGGCGACCGCCCGTACCGAGGCCTTCAGCTGGCTGACCGGTTCGGTGGCGCTGGGGCAGGCCGCGGCGGTGACGGCAGCCGGGCACCTGACGGACCAGTTCGGCCCGAGCGCCGGATTCACGGTGCCGCCGGCCGGTACGGCGCTCGCGCTGCTCACCCTGGTGGCCCTGCGCGGACGGCTGGTGCCCGGGCGGGGGACGGGTGCGTGTCTCACGAGCCCGGCGGCGGGCTCCGGCTCCCCGGGGCGGCGGCAGAAACGGCCCGAGTGGGGGGAAGCGGAGCGTGGGCTCGGTCACCGTGTGCCGGTTGCAGTGGACTGATCCCGTGGAATGCTGCACTATTGAGCGTCGTTAGCACTCATTGAGTGAGAGTGCCAGGAGGAGCAAGTGCCGACCTATCAGTACCAGTGCACCCAGTGCGGTGAAGGCCTCGAAGCGGTGCAGAAGTTCACCGACGAGGCGCTCACGGAGTGCCCCAGCTGCGATGGACGCCTGCGCAAGGTGTTCTCGGCGGTCGGTGTCGTCTTCAAGGGCTCCGGTTTCTACAGGACCGACAGCCGCGGCTCGTCGTCCGGCAGCGCCGCGAAGTCGTCGTCCGGACAGACCAAGGGCGACAGCGGTTCTTCGTCGTCGACGCCTTCGACCAGCTCGTCTTCTTCCTCGGCCTCTTCTTCCTCCTCGTCGGCCTCCACCTCGGCCTCGTCCTCGACGAGTGGGTCCGCGGGCAGCGCGAGCAGCAGCTCCGCGGCCTGACGGACAGCAGCCGGTCGGACGGACCGCAGCCTGACGGACAGACGCAGCGGGCCCCGTCGTCTCGACTCGAGGCGACGGGGTCCGCTTGTCTCGACTCGGGGTGCAGGGCCCGCTCTCTCGAATCAGGGGTGGCGGCGTCCGTCCTCTCGACTCCGGGCGACGCGGCCCGCGTCTGCGCGGTGCCGAATAGGGTGGGCCCCATGGTCGAGACGAGCAGCGCGCAGGCGGAGATAGGCGTCATCGGCGGATCGGGGTTCTACTCCTTCCTCGACGATGTGACCGAGATCATGGTGGATACCCCGTACGGATCGCCGAGCGATTCACTGTTCCTCGGCGAGGTCGCCGGGCGGCGGGTGGCCTTCCTTCCCCGGCACGGCCGCAAGCACCATCTGCCACCGCACCGCATCAACTACCGCGCCAATCTGTGGGCGCTGCGCTCACTCGGGGTGCGGCAGGTGCTGGGGCCGTGCGCGGTGGGCGGACTGCGGGAGGAGTACGGGCCGGGCACGCTCCTCGTACCGGACCAGCTCGTGGACCGTACGAAGACCCGGACGCAGACCTTCTACGACGGAGAGCCCCTGCCGGAAGGCCAGACGCCCAACGTCCTGCACATGGGGTTCGCCGATCCGTACTGCCCGACCGGACGCCGGGCGGCGGTCACGGCGGCGCGCGGGCGGGACTGGGAACCGGTGGACGGCGGGACGCTCGTGGTGATCGAGGGCCCGCGCTTCTCCACTCGGGCGGAGTCACGCTGGCATGCGGCCCAGGGCTGGTCGGTGGTCGGTATGACCGGGCACCCCGAGGCGGTGCTCGCCCGGGAGCTGGCGCTCTGCTACACCTCGTTGACGCTGGTCACGGACCTTGACGCAGGTGCCGAGACGGGTGAGGGCGTCTCCCAGGAGGAAGTGTTCCGGGTGTTCGCGGACAACGTGACGCGGCTGCGGTCGGTGCTCTTCGACGCGGTGGGCGGACTGCCGGAGTCGGCCGGCCGCGACTGCCCGTGTGCGCGGGCACTGGACGGCCTGGACACCGGGCTCGACCTGCCGTAGCGGGGCCGTGCTTGCGGGCGCGGGTTCTCACGCAGGCAGGTGCTCATGCGGGCCCGTGTGCGGTGGGGCGGGCTTACGACGAGCGGGCTTACGTCGGGCGGGCTTACGTCGGGCGGGCTTACGTCGGGCGGGCGTTTGCGTGAGTGGACCCGGGAGGCTCGTGGTGCGCCTGTGGGTGACCAGGTTTTCCACAGCCGGGCGGGTCGTCCACAGGCCCCAGCGAGGTCCGGGAAAGCCGTGCATCGTGAGGAGCGTCCGAGCGAGAACCTCCTTACCGCAGGCGGTGGTTGCCATGACTCCCATGTCCCGTAGTGCGATGCCCGAGTACCGGACGACGGCGCCCGAACCCCGTACGAGGGCGCCGGAATCCTGTGCGACGAGGCCTGGGCACCACACGACGGCGGCCGAATCCCGTACGACGAAGCCTGGGCACCACACGACGGCGCCCGTGTCCTCTGCGGGGATTCCGCGGGCATTCCCCTCTTTCCCGCAGACGCCCACTCCCCCATTGCGGGACGTGCCGCATTTCGAGCCGATTCGCCCGGGGAGCGGGCGACACCGGCTGCTGGTGGCCGTGCGCAGGCGGCGTCGGACGCTGGCGGCCGGGCTCGCGCTGTTTGCCGCGGCGCTGGCGGCGGCCGCCGCCGCTCCCGGTGGACACGACTGGACAGCCCTGTCCCACCCTGCCGTACATTGCGGAACCGTCTGTTCCATCCTTCGTGCGCGCAGAGAAAGGCCCCACGGTGAGCGAGGAGAACAAAGGCATCCTGAACGGCTTCAAGCAGTTCTTGATGCGCGGGAACGTGATCGATCTCGCGGTCGCCGTGGTCATCGGAGCGGCCTTCACGAACATCGTGAACACCGTGGTCAAGGGCGTCATCAACCCCATCGTCGGGGCCTTCGGCACCCAGAACCTCGACCACTACTCGTACTGCATGGGCACCTGCTCGAAGAACAAGGCGGGCCAGGTCACCGAGGGCGTCCACATCCTGTGGGGATCCGTGCTCAGCGCCACGCTGACCTTCCTGATCACGGCGGCGGTCGTCTACTTCCTCATGATCCTTCCGATGAACCGCTACAAGGAGCGGCAGGCGGCCAAGGCACCGGTGGAGGCCACCCCCGTCGAGGTGTCGGAGATCGAGTTGCTGGCCGAAATCCGCGACGCGCTGGTCGCCCAGCGCGACAACTCGGAGCAGCCGGGGCAGCCGGAGCAGCAGGGGCCGTCCCGGCCGGACACGGGCCGCGTTCCCACACAGCCCACACAGGCCACACAGAAGTAGCCGCTCAGCGGCCGCAGCGCCGTCAGAGGTGGTGCGGCGGCTTCTCGTCAAGGAAGCGGGCCAGGTCAGCGGCGCTGTCGCCGCCGACCGGCCGCTCCCCCCAACCTCGGTCCGTGTCGTCCGCGGACTGCCGGCCGAGTGGGTCCTCGAAGTCCAGCTTGGCCGCCCCGGCATCGGGAGAGCCCCCCTGCACGGGGCCGACAGGAGGCTCGGGCGTGGACGCGGTCGTCATACGTCCAGGGTACGGGTGCCCAGCGCCCTGCCTCTTCCCTCCGGCCGCCCGCCACGACGCCCTCCCGAGACATCCTTCAGAACGTTCCGCGAGGCTCTTTCCCTTGGAATCGTCGGGGAGTGACACCGCGGGAGGGACGCCCGGCAGACGAGAACCGGGAGTCGCGCAGGCAGGCGCGGGCCGGACAGCGAACCCCGGCGCACCCCGCAAGGCACCACCGAGGAGACCCGGCCCACGCAGCGCGCCCCGCAAACCACCACCCAGGAAATCCGACCCAGGAAGCACGTCAGTCAAGGCACACCCATCAGCGCTCCCGGGCAGCACGTATGGCAAGGCACCACCCAGCAGGCCACCCGACCCAGGAAGCCCACGTGGCAGACGCGGTCCGGGAGGAACGCACGGGAAGCTGCGGTGGAAGCCCGCCCTCCACGGCGACCGGTGGTGGAAGGTTGTTGGCGTTGCCCTTCGCCAGGTCGCCTGCCGCTGCGAGTTCCCCGCCCACCGCGACCACAGCGGTCCGGCACTTCTGCCGCGGTGCCGGAGTGTCCGGGCAGCCGGTGTCAGCGGTCTTCCGCATCGATCAGCCACAGCACCAGGACGACCACGAACGACAGTCCGAGGAATCCCGCCAGCCACCCGGCGGTGTCAGTGCGGCCCTGCATCCACGCGTTGCCGGCGATGGTCAGACCCCAGAGCTGGCCGATGACCACGGTCATCGCCAGGGCGAGACGGCCGGACAGCTTCGAGGAGCGCCCCGGTTGCTGCTCGCCTCCCGCACCGGGGCCGGGGCCGGTGTGGCGGACCCTCGGGTCTCCGTTGCCGCTGGTCGGCCTGAGCCGCTGGACGGGTCCCGGCAGAGGCTCGTCGTGGCGAGGGTCGTCGTGGCGAGGCTCGTTGCGGCGGGCGTCGGGCCAGGGGTCGTTCTGGCTGCTGCCGGGCCGGGGCTCGTTGGGGCCGGAGCCGGGCTGGGGCTCGGTCATACCCGCTCTTCCCCCAGCGGCGGCGCTCCAGGGCAACCGATCTCACGGGCTGTTTCGGGGTAGTCCTTCAGGAGCTGGCGGCACAGCCCCTCCTCGAGGCTCTCACCGGAGCGGGCCGTGCCGATGGCCCAGACGCTGCCGTCGGCACGCTCGACGAGGACCACCTTGGGCAGTCCCCGTGGAGGCGGCCCGGCAGTGACGTCGCCGGTGCGGACGTCGAAGGCGCCATCGTGGCAGGGGCAGTGGAGTTCGCCCTCGAAGCCACGGTCCGCGTGCCAGAGCACGGCGCAGGCCAGATGGGTGCAGACGGCGGAGTAGCCGACGAGGGAACCGTCGGAGAGCCGTACCGCGATCGCGCGGTCCTCCTCGCCCGGGTAGCGGAAGGCCACCGACTCACCGGCGCCGATCACGGTCGCGACGCGCTTGGCCTTCGGGGAGCCTTCGGAGTCACCGTGCCGGTGGAGTCCGCCGGCGGCAACCGCGAGCCCTCCGGCCGCGAGGCCACCGGAGACGATGGCCACGATGCGCAGATAGTCCCGGCGTGTGGTCAGGGAGTCGGAGTTGATCCGGTCGCGCAGCGGCTGACGGTCCGTGTCCTCGGCTGCCGCGGGGGCCGGAGCGGTGGTCTGCTCCCTGCCATCGGTCACCTGACGTCCACTCCGTTCACCTCGACGACCGGGAGCCCGCCGGGCACCGGCCACTCCACCTTGTCGGCGGGGACGACCATCGCCACGCCGGTCTTCACCAGCACCTCGCCGAAGGCGAAGGAGTCGGCGACATGGACTCCGGGCCGTGCCGCCCGGAGCTCGTCGAGGGTTCCGTAGAACAGCGCGCCGGTCGGGCAGACGGTGGCGCACGAAGGGGCGAGACCGCGGGCCGTGCGGTCGTAACAGAGGTCGCACTTTCTCTGGAGCCTCATCCCGAGGTCGATCTCGGGAACTCCGAACGGGCAGGCGTTCACGCAGTTCGAGCAACCGAAGCAGCGCGAGGGGTCGGCCTGCTGCACGACCCCGTCCTGAGTGACGAGGATCGCGTCCGCCGGGCACACCTCGGCGCACGGCGCGACGGGGTCCTCGCAGTGCATGCACACAGTGGGAGAGGAGGCGACGCTATGGCCCTCGTCCGGGTGGTCGAGGTGGATCATCGATGTACCGCGGTGCGTGTCGCACTCGCGGCAGGCGGCGACACAGGCCTGGCAGCCGATGCAGCGGCCCGGGTCGATGAAGAGCGTCCTGCCCATCATCGGCGGCTCACCCGGCCCCGTCCGTGTCGCGGGCCGGCGACACGGTGGGCGGTTCGGGCACCTCGGCGGCAGCCGGGGCCCGTTCGATCCGGCAGGCGCAGACCTTGTACCCGGGGATCTTGGAGCGGGGGTCCAGGGCGTCGGTGGTCAGGGCGTTCGCCGCCACGGGGTACGGCCAGTGGTACGGCATGAACACGGTGTCGGGCCGGATGGCCTCGGTCACCAGGGCAGGCACGACGCATGTCCCACGGCGAGTGACGACCCGTACCGGGTCGCCGGTGCGGTAGCCGTGCGAGGGATGCAGTTCGGCCCAGGGGCGCGGGGTCTGTTCGACCAGCCCGGCGAGCCGCCGGGTCTGGTTGCCCGAGAGGAAGTGCGCGACCGTACGGCCGGTGGTGAGCGACATCGGGTACGCGTCGTCGTACGGGTCCGTGGGCTCGCGCCACTCCACGGCCTGCAGATGGACCATGCCGTCGACGTGGTAGGTGCGGCCGTCCTCGAAGAGGCGCGGTGTGCCGGGATGGTCGGTGGAGGGGCATGGCCAGGCGATGCCTCCGGTCTCCTCCAGCCGCTCATAGGTGATGCCGGAGTAGTCGTTGACGGTGCCTGCCGAGGCCTTCCGCAGTTCCTCGAAGACCTCCCGCGATCCGGCGAAGGCGAACCGGTCGCCGGCGCCGAGCCGTACCGCGAGCTGGCACAGGACCCATGTGTCGGTGCGTACGCCGGGCATCGGATGCTGCGCCTTGTTGTGCTTGACCACCCGCGCCTCGGCGTTGGTCATCACTCCTTCGTCCTCCGCCCAGGTGGTGACGGGCAGGACCACATGGGCGTTGGCGGCGGTCTCGGAGAGGAAGAAGTCGCACTGGGCGTGGAATTCGAGGGTGGTGTAGCCGTCCTTGACGGCCGAGTGGTGGGGAAGGGAGATGAAGGGGTTGTTGCAGACACCGAGCAGTCCGCGGATCTCGCCACGCCGCATCTGCCGGACCATCTCCGTCATCGAGGTGCCGGCCTCGGGCAGTTCGGATTCCTCGATGCCCCAGATCCGGGCGATCTCGCGGCGGTGTCCGGGGTCGGCGATGGACCGGCCGCCGGGGAGCATGTCGGACTTCTGGCC
Organism: Streptomyces sp. 8N706; assembly: GCF_052245415.1. Lineage (NCBI taxonomy): Bacteria > Bacillati > Actinomycetota > Actinomycetes > Kitasatosporales > Streptomycetaceae > Streptomyces > Streptomyces sp. 8N706. The sequence goes on from NZ_JBQQBW010000067.1 coordinate 35,607, forward strand.
GTGTTCCCGTCCGCCCTGTCCGTTGCCCTGCCCGGTGAGCGTGCCGTATCCGGCGCCGGGCCGCCCGATATTGCCCGTGGCCACGCAGAGATTGATGACGGAGAGACAGTTCTCGACGCCCTGGGTGTGGTGCTCGATACCGCGCGCGTGCCAGGCCATGGCGTTCCGGGCCCGGCCGAAGAGACGGGCGGTTCGCACGATCTGTTCGGCGGGCACTCCGCAGATCTCGGCGGCCCGCTCGGGCGGGTATGTGCCGACCGTCTTCCTCACCTCCTCCCAGCCGGTGGTGTGCTGGGCGAGGAAGACGGGATCGGTGAGGCCGTCACGTACGACGACGTGCAGCACCGCGTTGAAGAAGGCGGAGTCGGTGCCGGGCCGGAGAGCGATATGGAGGTCCGCGGTACGGGCGATCGGCGTCTCGCGCGGGTCGACAACGATCAGGCTCGCCCCGCGGTCCCGGGCACCCCAGAGGTACTGGGTCAGGACGGGGAAACACTCGCCGACGTTCGAGCCGGCGATGAGCAGGCAGTCGGAGAGGAGGATGTCGGAGAAAGGGTTGCCGGCGCGGTCGATACCGAAGGCAAGCAGATTCGCACTGGCGGCGCTGACCATGCACAGTCTGCCGTTGTAGTCGACATGCCGGGTCTTCAGCGCGACCCGGGCGAACTTGCCCACGAGATAGGTCTTCTCGGTGAAGAGGCTCGATCCGCCCAGCAGCCCGATGGCGTCACGCCCGTACGTGCCCTGGATGCGCTCGATCTCGGCGGTGGTGAAGTCCAGCGCCTCCTCCCAGGAGGCTTCGCGGAAGGGCTCGTCCCGGGAGCGCCGGACGAGGGGGGTGGTCAGCCGGTCGGGGTGGTTGATCTGCTGGTACGCGTTGATGCCCTTGGAGCACAGCCGCATCCGGTTGATGTCGTGGTCACGTGGCTCGATGCCGAAGACCGTGCCGCCCCGGTCGACCCGCAGATACATTCCGCACTGCACTCCGCAGAAGCAGCAGTGCGTGGGCACGAGCGTCTCGCCGTCCACCGTGGCGGGGGCCGTCACCGGAAGCCCTTCTTCACCTGCGAGAGATAGGCGCTGCCGCGCAGCACCCGTCTGCAGGCCGGGCAGTACTCGGCACATGCGTCGAAGCCGAGGTTCAGCTCACGCATGGTGCCGCGAAGGTTCTCGATGTGCGGAGCGGTGGCCATCGGTTCCGCGCAGCGCCGGCAGGTGAGGACCGGCTCGTGGTGACGGGAGGTATCCGTGGCAAGTTGCAGACCGGCCGTCGCAGGCCGCTGCACGATATGGAAGAACTTTCCGAACGGGAGGCAGATCAGGCCGAACACCACCGACACCATGTGCAGGATGGCCAAGAACTCATAGCCGCCACCCTGCAGAAGGGCCGAGGAGAAGGTCAGCAGCAGCCCGCTCACCGAGATCACGATCAGAACGAGCAGCGGGACCACGTCATAGGCGAAGCGCTGGCCGGTCACCGGGCCACGGTCCCTGATCCGCCGCCAGAGGAAGTATCCCGAACCCGCGATGACCAGCACGGCGGCCAGGTCCAGGACATGGAACACCGCCCATCCGGCCAGGGCTGAGGAGTCGAAGCCGGCCACCTCGAGACCCCAGAGCCGCAACGCGTAACCCGACCCGGAGGAGCTGACGGAGGTGAAGGTGAACCAGCCCCAGGCGAGCGGGAAGGTGATCAGCGCCGCCAGCACACAGCCCCAGAGCACCGACTGGTGCGCGATCCAGCGAGCGCGCGCCCGCGGGCCGCCGAACCGTCGGAAGCCGAGGCAGGTGGCGAGCATCCCGGGCAGCGCGGCAGGAGCCCTGCGGAATCCGGCGGTCGAGAAGAAGCCGCGCATGCCCTGCCGGACGAGTCGCCGGGCGGCCGGGGCGGACGCCCAGACCGTATAGCGGTAGGCGACGCCGAAGGCGAGAAAGACGGTGGCAACGGTGTACGGCAGTTGGGCGGCGTCGACATCGCGCAGTAAGCGGCTGCCGAGCACGATGGCGAGGGTCAGCAGCACGGAGACAGCAGTGGCCACCGTTGTCGCCCGGAGGCTTGCGGCAGAGGGGGCGGGGGTTTCCCGGGGCGTGTCTGAGGACTCGGGCACGCCGTCACCGTAGCCGTGTATATACAATTTTGCCCGCTTTATGCCTCGCGTGGGTGAGAGGCGGCCCGAGCGTCGCCCCCATGGGCAGGGCCCCGATCTACCCC
>NZ_JBQQBW010000068.1:0-37062 GCF_052245415.1 Streptomyces sp. 8N706
AAAGAGTGTGCCCTCACCCCCACGCGCGAGGCGCGCGCCCCCAAGGCCCCCCGGTACCTCCCCCGGGGCAGCTTTCCCTGCCCGTTCGGGCAGTTGAGCCCCGGATGACCGTCTGGGCCGTCCCGGGCGGATGTGATGGGCGCCGACGTCGCGGCGGGCGTCGGCGGGCGGCCGAGGAATACGGGGGCGGGGCCAGATCGCGCACCGAGGCTCTGCCCTCCGGGGCAGCGGAGTCCGAACTCGACGTCCGGGAACACGCATGCGGGCAGGGCGGGCTGACCGGGGACGCGCTCAACCGCGACCGCCAGGGCGACCGGGCGACCGGGCCACCGGGAAGGTTTCCGCCGCGTTCCGTCTCCGGGACAGGGACCGGCGCGCTATGGCACCGCTGCCCGAACCGTGCCCGGACGCCGGGAGCCCGGTACGGACGGGCGCCGGGGATGCCCGGGCGGATGCCCGTACGCCCCTGGACCCGACGGGGCGCGGACGGCAGCGTAGGTGGCGTCACCCTCAGGCTGTACTCGCTGCGGATGACGCCCTGTTGCCCATGCAGGGATGACGCCCTGCTGTCCATGCAGGGACGCGTCCGTGCTGAGCCCGCCGGCCCGGGAGCTGTGAGGGACCCCGTGCCGGCGGAGGCAGCCCCGGAACGGCCGACTCGGGCCGCAGCCGGGGGACCTCCCCGGCATACCCGTACCAGGAGCCACCACCCAGCGACCAGCCATCCCCCACGCAGGTCGCACCCCCGGGCCCCCGCCGCCGTACAGCGAGCGGCGGGGGCGCCGGCGGGCCGAGAGGGACGTCAGCCGTTCATCCCGAAGCAGGGCAGGAGACCGCGCCGGGGATACCCGGGGGCCGGAGCCGGTCCAGGTCGGCCGGGAGTCCCGCCGAGCCGCCCTCGCCACGGTGGGCTCGCCCGGCCGGAGCGCTGGACACCGGCGCCGCTCCGGGGAAACGCAAGGGCAGAGCGGGGGGCCTCATCGGGCAGCGGCTGTGCCCGGTGGCCTGGTGACCCGGCATCGGGCCAGGACATAACGTCCCCGCGTGACCATATGGACATCCTTGGAACCCCCCTCCGCGACCGTTGACGCGGGTGGCAGCACCACCGTACGGCTGCGGTTGCGCAACCCCGGTGACGTCGTCGACGAGTACCGCGTCGTGCCGGTGGGCGACCCCGCGCCGTGGACGCGCGTGGAGCCCTCGACCATCAGGCTGTACCCCGGTACCGCCGGGGCGGTGGAGCTCACGTTCTCGCCGCCCCGTACGCCCGACGCCACCGCCGGGCCCAATCCGTACGGTGTGCAGGTCATCCCCACCGAGCACCCCGAGGCCACCACGGTCGTCGAGGGCAACCTCACGATCACCCCCTTCACGGAGGTGCGTGCGGAACTGGTCCCGCCCACCTGCAAGGGACGCTTCCGGGGGCGCCCGCGGCTCGCCGTCGACAACCTCGGCAACGTCAAACTCACCGCGTCGGTGAACGGCAGCGACAGCGGGGAGGACCTCTCCTTCGACATCTACCCCGGCAGTGTCCAGATCGAGCCCGGCCGGGCCGCGTTCGTCAGTACGACGGTCCGGCCCCGGCAGATCACCTGGGTCGGACACAAGGAAATCCGCCCGTTCACCCTGGCGGTGCAGCGCTCCGGTATGGATCCCCTCCCGGTCGAGGGGACCTATGTGCAGCGCGGTGTGTTCCCCCGGTGGATGTTCGCCTTCCTGAGCGTCGCCCTCGCCCTCACCATCACCTTCATCATCCTGTGGTTCAGCTACAAGCCGCAGGTCAAGAGCCTTGCCCGGGAAAATGTGGCGGCCACCGCGCCGCCGTCCAAGCTGCCGTTGCCCAGTACCTCGCCACCGGCCGAGAAGAAACCGGACAAGAAGCCCGAGGGCGGTGGTGGGGGCGGAGGGGGCGGTGGCGCGAAGCCCGAGCCGGAAGAGACGCAGCAGGCGCCGCAGGGCCCCCTGCCGTTCCGGCCGGACAGCCCGCCCGCTCTGTACGTACAGTTCGCACAGCTACGCTTGGCGCAGACCGGCGATGACAATCCCTGCAAGCTGCAGGACGGCTACACCGTCGGTGAGATGGACGACCCGACCGTCAAGGCGCTCGCGTGCTTCCAGCGAGCCAATGACGAGCGGTACGGCGGCGTCACCATCGAGACCGACGGGCCCGGCAACCTCGGCCGCTCCACCATGACGGCGCTACTGGTGGCCTACTTCCCCAAGGACGCTCCGCCCAGCGACATGGGGCCGGGAGCCAAGAGCACCGACCTGGTCTGGTTCAAGAACGCGCTCATGTGGGCCGGGCAGGCCGAGATCGATGAGACCGATGCCGGCTCCATGATTCTGCTGACAGCGGCGAACATCCAGGCGCTGAGAGGCGGCGAGCAGGCCACCGAAGAGATGACGGCCGACATGCAGTCAGCGGTGGAACGGTACCAGGGGGACGTGGGGATACCGGTGACACGGGCGGCGGACGGTGCGACCATCGCCGCCATGCACGCCGGCCGGGTGAAGGGCCAGGACCAGCCTGGAACGGTGACCGCTCCCAAGTGGCCCTATCCGCCCATGGAATGACATGACAGGGCGTGGGACGACCGCCAAAAGCCCCTGGCGTGGGAGAGCGGCGGCTCACCAGCCGCCGCTCTCCTCCAGCACCAGGCGGCCGGCCTTGCGGTACTCGCGCCGCGCCCCGGCCAGCAGGTCCTCGGTCGTGACGTACCCGCCCCGGCCGACCGCGGCGTAGGCGGCCGTGACCACCGCGCTGCGGATCGACCCTCCCGCCAGTTCGAACTCCTGGGCACACGCCCGTGGGTCGATGTCCTCTGCACACGGAACATGGGCAAGGCTGTGCCGCCACAGGGCCAGCCGCTGCTCGGCGTCCGGGAACGGGAAGGCGACCACCATGTCGAGCCTGCGGGTGAACGCCTCGTCGATGTTGGCCGCAAGGTTCGTGGTGAGCAGCGCGATGCCGTCGAACGACTCCAGGCGCTGGAGGAGGTAGGCACTCTCCAGGTTGGCGTAGCGGTCGTGGGAGTCCTTGACCTCCGAGCGCTTGCCGAAGACCGCGTCGGCCTCGTCGAAGAGCAGCACCGCGTCGGTGCGGTCCGCCTCGCTGAAGATCCGCTCCAGGTTCTTCTCGGTCTCGCCCACGTATTTGTCGACGACGGAGGAGAGCCGTACGACGTAGAGGTCGAGGCCCAGCTCAGCGGCGACCACCTCGGCCGAGAGCGTCTTTCCCGTGCCGGACTCGCCCGCGAACAGGGCCAGTACGCCGCGCCCCCGCCCGCCGCCGGCGCTGAGCCGCCAGTCGCCGAGTACGCGGTCGCGGTGCCGGGCCCGCAGCGCCAGCTCGTGGAGCTGCTCCAGGGGCTCGCCGGGGAGGACGAGATCGTCCCAGCCGACGGCGGGCCGTACGCGCCGGGCGTGCCGCTCCAGCCCGGAAGCCGACTGCTGGCGCGCACCGAGGCGCAGATGGGCGGCGGTGAGCGGGCTGCCGTCGAACGCGGCGAGGTCGAGCGCGGCGCGGGCGGCACGGCGGATCCGTGCCCCGCTGAGCCGGTAGGGCGCGACGACCCGGGCCAGGTCGAATCCCGGGTCATGCCCCTCGTCGGCCAGGTCCAGCGCCGCCGCCCAAGTGGTGACGGAGCCGGGCCGGCGCTGCGGTGCGTCCAGGACCAGCGGGTCGCGGTCGCACCACTGCGGGTCGTAGGGCTGCGCCCCGGCCAGCAGCACCGGCAGATCATCCACCGCGAGAGCCCGTATCAGGGGCCCGGGGTTCTCCGGTACGGGCGCCACGACGATGGCGCAGCCCCGCAGCCGCGCCTCCCTCAGCAATTCGGGGAGCGGCGCCTCCGAGGGCGGGGCGGAGGGAGAGCCCGGGGGAAGGGCGGGGGTGAAGTGCAGGGCCTCCCAGCCGGAGGCACGCAACGCGGCGATGGAGCAGCCGAGTCCGTCCCCGTTGCGCTGCTCCCGCAGGTAGGCCAGAAGAGGGCCCTGCGCCAGTCGCTTGGCCAGCTTCTCCGTGATCGGGTCCGGGCCGGGCGCGTCGGACGGGCCCGGCTCCGCGGGGAGCATCCGGATGTACGCGGTGAGGGCGGCGTCCGGGGTGTCATCGCCGAGCAGGTGCGCGGCGAGGCGGTCCGCCACGCGCAACGAGCGGCTGAGGAACGGCCGTTCCTCCTCCTCGACGTGGAGCAATCCCGCCGCGCGCAGGGGAGCGGCGGGATGGAGACGGGCCCGTGCGGCGGGGGAGTGGGACAGCAGACCGCACAGGTCGAGGGCGAGTTGGACGGTGGCCCGGCGCCGGCTGACGTCGTCGTTGAGGTAGCCGTACAGCGGCTCGAAGGTGCGGTCGAGGTCGGGGGCGAGGGCGGTGAGCAGGAGGTGGACGTCCAGCTCCGCCAGGCCGAGGCGGACGGCCAGTTGGTGCAGCCGGTCGTCGGGGCCGTCGTCCTTCCCGGGGGCGCCCGGACCGTAGGCGCGGGCGGTGGCATCGGTGGCCGGGACCCTCCGCAGCAGGTGCTGGACTGCCTCCGTCGACAGATACAGCCCTCGCAGCGGATCGGTGGCGGTCGGGTCGTCGGCGCTGCGCTGCTCCACCAGGAGCGCGGCCCGCTCCCGTAACCGGGTGAGCCGTTCGAGGAGGGGCTGGTCGGCGAGGTGTGCGGTCACCGGGGCTCTGCTTCCGCGGGGGTGCGGGAGGTATCTGTGCCGCCGGTCGGCCCGCTCGGCCCGGTCGGCCCGGTCGGCGGGGGCGGCTCGGGCGGGCGGCGGTGGTGCCGCTCGGCCGAGCCCTCCAGGGTGCCGTCCGTGCCGCGCACCCGTACCGCGGCCTCCAGGACGGGCGGGCCGGCGGGGTACTCCGGGTAGGACGGCATGGGAATGGTGATCACGAGATCGAGGGAGGGCTTGAGCTCACCGCCCAGGGCGGACCAGATCTCCGCGAGGGACCGGGACTCGCTCTGCAGCCCGGAGACGGACATGGGCACGGTGAGGCCGAGCGCGGCGAGCGGGCCCGTCAACTCCTCGGGGGCCAGGAGTTCGTGCGGCAGCAGGGTGGCCAGCGCCGCGGAGAGCAGCCGGTGCTCGTCCTGGGGCCGCTTGGTCCAGGCGGTGATCAGGTAGGAGAGGCGGAACCAGCGCGGTGGCTGGCGGCGGCGCAGCACCACTCCGCGGTCGTCATGGACGTTCATCGCGCCCCGCTGGCGCCGGCTGACGTCCTCGCGGAGGTCGTACAGATAGGCGTTGATGGTCGGCGCGTTGCGGCGGGCGGCCCAGTCGCGGGTCGGGGCTTCGAACGCGGTCTCGATCTCGGTCCCCGCCAGGGCGCCGCCGCGCAGCATGCCCTTGAGGACCTCGTCGACCTCGTGGATCACCGTCGTGACTCCTCGCCGTTCCGGATTGAGCGCAGATATCCGTGCCATCGTGCCGCGGCCCGCCGCGCGCGCTCCAGACACACGGGGACGGTACGGGGGCAGATCCGGTTGCCCTTCCGGACGTGACGCGAAGGCCGCGAGCGCACCGGGCTGCGCCGCCCGGAGTGCCGGTCGTGGCCGGACGCGTCAACTGACGGTCCGTGATACCGACGCGGCGGGGAGTCCGTCAGCCCCGGCACGGGGGGCACGCAGGTTGACGGCGGAGCCCGGATATGGCCCCGGATGGCACGACCCGGTACGCGTCCCGGCGCGGTCCTGAGCACGCGGATAAGACCCGGTACGCGTCGGATCAGTCCCCCGATCCGGCACGGAACGCATCGGACGCTCCCGCGTCGGATGCGTGACGTACGCGCCGGAGGCGGTCCGGCGTGCGTGCGTCAGATGTAGCCCTCGCGCAGCGCGTACGCCACGGCGTGGGCCCGGTTGCGCAGGTGCAGACGGGTCGTCAGTCCATGGATCACGTTCTTCACGGTGCGTTCGGAGTACGAGAGCTTCATGGCGATCTCCCCGGTGTCCATGCCCTCCGCCACCAGGCGAAGGACGTCCACCTCGCGCGTACCCAGCCCCGCGCCCTGTGCGGCGCCCCGGCCCGCCGTACTCCGTTGCAACTGTCCCACCTGAGTGATCAGTCGCCCCAGCAGATCGGAGGGCAGGTGTCCGTCACCGCACGACGCCGCGAGAACGGCTTGGAGCAGCCGTTGCGCGGTGGTCTCGTGCCGCCACAGGATGGCCCCGACGCCGCATTCGATCACGGCGAGCAGTTCGGCCTCCCGGATGCGGCTCACGACCAGCACCGCACGCGCGCCGTCGTTGCGGACCAGTCGGCGCAGCCGCACCATCGTGGACTCGTCCGGTGTCTCGGCGAACAGAACGGCCACCGCTCCGGATTCCTGCCCTTGCCGCTCGTCGACGAGTTCGACTCCTGGATGCTGCCGCAGCTGGCTGACCGCTCCCGCCCGGGTGATCGGATCCGGTGCCTGGATGAGGACGCGTACGGGGTCGGCATCAGCCGCCGCTGCTACGGGCTTTCGCAATCGATTCCCCAGATCTTTCGGAGCCGCCTGGTCGCGGGCGGCCACACTGCTGTCGGCCGCCAAGGTGTCCGGTGGCCGAACTCACGTCCGGAAATTGGTCGATTCCACGCTCCTCGGGACAGCGGTCCCCGACAATCGTGGACCACCACGACAAGCACCACGAGATCGGAGCGGACACGGCTGACTCCCGTCGTTGCGGCCACCCGTGAGGCCCTGCCCGCATCCGAACCCGACGTCACCTATCGGCCCGCGTCGCCCGGAGGACTGTGATGACCACCACCAGCGCATTACCCCTGGCGGCCGGCCTCCACGGCCCGCTCCGTGAGCGGAGCGAAGCCCTGCGCCTGGCGTCCGTCGAGGCCGAGCGCGCGCGTGCCGGGTCCGGAAGGCTGGTTCTGCTGAGAGGTGCCACCGGCATGGGGCGCACCACTCTGCTGGAGGCCGTCGCCGGACAGGAGGCGCGGCACGGCATGCGGGTCATGCGCGCCCGCTGCTCGGTGGAGGAGTCCGCCGTCCCGTTCGCCGTCGTCCGCCAACTGCTGGACACCGGCCCCGGCCCGTACACCGGCCCCGGCCCGTACACCGGCCCCGTCGCGTACGACACCCCCGGCCCTGACGACGCTCCCGGCCCGTACCCCGGCCCTGGCGCGACTCCCGCCGCGGAGTCCGCCGGGGGACGAGCGGCCCGCGGGGACTCCCTGCACGGCTCCGGTCCCGCCGCCATGCTGTGGGCGCTGCTGCGCTCGTACGCGGCCGAGGGCCCGATCCTGCTGACCGTGGACGACGTCCACCTGGCCGATCCGTCCTCGCTGCGCTGGCTCACCCAGGTCGCCCGTCTCCTGGACCGGTTGCCCGTCCTCCTGGTGGTCACCGAGCGTCGCCAGTACGACATCGGCCCGGCGGCTCCCGGCTTCGCCCACGCGCTCTCGCCCGCCCTGGTGCAGACTCACACCCTCGGCCCGTTGAGCCCCGCGGCAGCCGGGAGCCTGGTGCGGGAACGTTTCGGCGTCGAGCCCCGGCAGGAGTGGGTGGACGGCTGCGTACGGGCCGGTGCGGGCAACCCGCTGCTGTTGCGGGCCCTGTTGGAGGACCTGGGGGCGGTGGCCTCCGGCGGCAGCGCCCCGGCCGCCTTCCCGGAGAGCGCCGGTGAGCTGTACCCGGGGGCCTTCACCGCCGCGGTGTCGTGGTGGCTGGACAGCGCGGGGCAGGAGACCGCGGCCGTGGCCCGTACGCTCGCACTGATGGAGGATGCCCCGGACCCCGCCGGCCTGATCGCCGGGGTGGCGGGAGCCGATCCCGCCCGGGTCCCGGGCTGGCTCACGGCGATGGTCCGGCAGGGGATGCTGGCGCGTTGCACCGAGCCCGGCCGGCCCCGGTTCGCCCATCCCCTGCTCCGCGAGGCCGTCCTGGACGGCTGGTCCCGGCGGCGGCGTGAGGCCGCCCACCGCACTGCCGCACAACTGCTGCACCGCGGCGGCGCTCCCGCGGAGGCGGTGGCTCACCATCTCCTGCGCTCGCCCGTGGCCGCCACCGGATGGGCCGTGGACGCCCTGATGGACACCGCGGCCACCGCCGCACGCGCGGGCCGGACCGGCCATGCGGCCGACTGCCTGCGCCGCCTCCTCGACGAACCGCTGACGCCCGAGCGCAGAGGCGCCGTGCTCACCGAACTCGGCTGCCTGGAATACGACATGAAGAGCCCCAGCGGGGTGAGCCACCTGACCGAGGCCCTTAAACTCCAGCGGGAGAAGGGGGACCAGGTACGGGTGGCGAGCGCACTCGGCACCGCGCTGGCGCACCGCGGTGAGGTGCACGCCGCGGTCGTCGTGCTCCGGGAACTCGACGAGGATCTGGTGGACCGCCCCGACCTGCTGCATGCCGCGCAGGCCGCCACCGTGCTGCTCTCCGCCCACGACGCCGGCGCCTGGCTCCGGGCCATCGGCCGCCTGCGCCGAACGGGCCTGCGTACGCCCCAACTGCTGGACCCGACCGGACAGATCATGCTGACCCGGTACGAGACGACCGCGGGACTGCTGTCGGCGCACCGGGCGATGGAACGCGTACGCGCGCTGTCGGAGCCCTTCATGGAACCGCTGGTGGAGCCGTACGTCCTCGGCACGGCGGCCGCCGTCGCCCAGTGGGCGGACCACCTGGACGAGGCCGAGCGGCTCACGGCCCGCGGGCTGGCCTCCTACCGGCCGCAGCTGCTGCACCCGGGGCACCAGGCCCTGCTCAACACCCGCGCCGACATCGCCATGGCATCCGGCCGGTACGAGGACCTGCTGGCGGACAGGGCGGCGTGGGACGTTCCGGAGGAGGGTGGTGCCGACGCAGAGCCCGTCCGGCCGGGCCGACCCGGCCCGCTCGCGCCCGCAGTCCGGGGCCACGCTCCGCACCATGCGGCCACGAACATCCGGGCCCAGGCCGTCATCGCGCTCGTCGAGACGGGACGGATGGCGGAGGCACAGCGGATCTGCCGGAGCGTCAGCGGACAGGGAGCCCAGGAGTCGTGGGAGTGGAACCGCTTCCTCTACTCCCGGGGCGTGCTGCGTGCCGCGTCGGGCGATCCGGAAGGAGCCATCGACGACTTCCTCGAGTGCGGCCGGCGGCAGTCGGCCCGCGATGTCGTCAGCCCGGTGGTGACCCCCTGGCGGTCGGCCGCGGCGGAGTGCCACCTCAGTCTCGGACGGCCGCAGGCGGCGCTGCCGCTGGCCGAGGAGGAACACCGGCTTGCCGCGGTGTGGGGCACCCCCCGCACCGTGGGCCGGGCCCTGCGGGTGCTCGGCGCCGCGACGGGCGGCCGGCGCGGGCTGGACCTGGGGGCGCAGGCGGTCGAGCTGCTCGGGGACGCGTCCGTGGACACCGAACTGATCCCCGCCCTGATCTCGCAGGGGCGGCAGCTGACCGCCGCCGGACAGCGGGGGAGAGCCCGCCCGCTGCTGCGGGAGGCGGCCGACCGCGCGGAACGCCTGGGCGCGGCCCGGTTGGGCGCGGCGGCGGAGCAGGCCCTGCGCGAGGGCGGGGCCCGTCCGACGGGCGCGCCGCGCACCGGCACGGGGGCTCTCACCAGCAGTGAGCTCAGGGTCGCGGGGCTGGCCGCGGAGGGGCGTACGAACGGGGAGATCGCCGAGCTGCTCCACCTGGCCAGGCGCACGGTGGAGACCCATCTCACCCACAGCTACCGCAAGTTGGGCATCCGCAGACGCGCGGAACTGCCATCGGTCCTGAAGGACTCCGGCTCGTAGGGGCGGGCGCAGATCCCCGGGCCGCAGGGCGGGATTCCGGCTGCCGGTCCGCCCTGCCGCCAAGAACAGGACCCGGCCCGGCAGGCCGGGACGAGCCCCGGCCCGGTGTCCTGGGCGAGGGGCGATACGTCCGTTTTTCCAATGGGCGGAATCTTGGTCGTTGACCCCTCGGTTACGCGCGCATGACTATCTCCTCACCGTCCATGGATTTATGGAATTCAGTCTCAGGAGTGGTGGAGCGATGAAGGCAGTGCGTTTGCACAATTACCACGAGCAGCCCGTTGTGGAGGAGGTTCCGGAGCCCCGGATCACCTCGCCGCACGACGTCATCGTCAAAATCGGCGGAGCCGGAGTGTGCCGGACGGATCTGCATGTGATCGAGGGGCAGTGGCAGGAGAAGTCCGGTGTGGCGCTGCCCTATACGCTGGGGCACGAAAACGCCGGGTGGGTGCACGAGATCGGTTCCGCGGTCTCCAACCTGTCCGTCGGCGACCCGGTGATCATCCATCCGCTGATGACCTGCGGCCTGTGCCGGCCGTGCCGCTCCGGGGACGATGTGCACTGTACGGCCAGCGCGTTCCCCGGCATCGACTGCGACGGCGGGATGGCCGAGTTGATGCTCACCAGCGCGCGATCATGCGTCAAGCTCGACAAGGGACTCAAGCCCGCTGACGTGGCCGCTCTGGCCGATGCCGGGCTCACCGCGTACCACGCCGTACGGAAGGCCGTACCCCTCCTCCACCCCGGCGCCTTCGTCGTCGCCATCGGCGCCGGCGGCCTCGGGCACATCGGTGTCCAGTGTCTGCCGGCCCTCACGGCCGCCGAGATCATCGTGGTCGACACCTCGGAGGCGGCGCTGGAGCTCGCCAGGAGTCTGGGCGCCCACCACACCGTACTGGCCGGCGACGACCCGGTCGCCGCGGTGCGGGAGATCACCGGCGGCCTCGGCGCGGATGTCGTCATCGACTTCGTGGGTGAGCGGGGCACCGAGTCCCAGGGCATTTCCAGGCTCCGCCGGGCCGGTTCCTATTTCGTCGTCGGGTACGGGGGGTCGGTGAACGTGCCGACCATCGACATCATCTCGAACGAGATCAATGTCATCGGCAACCTGGTCGGCAGCTACAACGACCTCGACGAACTGATGACGCTCGCCGCCCGGGGGCAGGTGCGGCTCCACACCACGGCGTATCCGCTGGACGCGGCGAACGACGCGATGCGTGATCTGGAGAAGGGCCGGTTGCAGGGCCGCGGAATTCTGGTCCCCGGCGCATAGCGGGGACCGCGTCCGCGACGTTCCTACACGCCGGACGTCACCCCGGCGCAGGACCCCGCGGACAGGACCGCGGAGCAGAGCCGCAGGCCGGGCCACGGCGGGACCGCTCAGCCGGTCCCGCACGCACCGAAGAGTCCGCCGAAAGGTCCGCGGAACAGGGCCGCGGAACAGGACCCGCAGAGCAGGCCCGTGGAACAGGACGGGAGAGCGGGATGACCCCGCCTGTTCACGCCGGGTGCCCGCGCGCTCACGGACGGAGCCGTGCCGGGGATTTCTCCGGCACGGCTCCCGGAACCGAAACCTGATACGGCACCCGTCCGAGCGCGGGTGCCGCAGAGCCGACCGTACCGGCCGGGAAAAGCTCCGGCCGCACAGCACACAAAGAGGTGGAGCGGGGTGGCCTGGTGCCACCGGCGAATCACATGACAGAAAACAACCTTTTCCAACGGCTCTTCGCGGAGTTCCTCGGCACAGCATTTCTTGTCTTCCTCGGGGTGGGCTCGGTACCCGCCACACTCATGCTGCAGAAGAGCGGCAGAACCAGCTTCACCATGGCCGACCTCGGTGTGATCGGCTTCGCCTTCGGCATGGTGGTGGTGGCCGCCGTATTCACCATCGGGCACATATCGGGCTGCCACATCAATCCGGCGGTCTCACTGGCTCTGGCCGCTACCGGCAGGATGAGCCGCCGTGACCTGGCCGGATACATTCTGGCCCAGTGCGCGGGTGCGACAGCCGGTGCGGCGGCCATCGTCGCCGTCCTGGGCACCCGCGCCGTCCACCTGGGCCTCGGTGTTGCCTCCTTCACCTCTCCGACATCGGTATCCCAGGCCTTTTTCGCCGAGGCGCTGGGCACCTTCATCCTGGTCTTCGTCGTCTTCGGGGTGGTCGACCAGCGGGCCCCCGGCGGCTTCGCGGGCCTTCCCATCGGCTTCGCGGTCTTCGCGATCGCGGTCACCCTGGGTCCGATCACCGGCGCGTCACTCAACCCCGCCCGCCACCTGGGGCCGCTGCTGGTGTCCGCGGTGTCCGGAGGAGCGGTGGACTGGGGGCAGCTGCCCGTCTACCTCGTGGCCCAGGCGGTGGGAGGCCTGCTGGCCGGGCAGGCGTACATCGCGGTGAGCAGGCTCCGGCCCGTCGCAACCTGACGCCAACCCTGGCAGGCTGGTGGCCGGCGGTCTACCGGCCTGCCAGAATCCGCAGCGCTCCGCTCGCAGCCGCGGGGAGCCGGTGCGGTCTCCCCGCGGGGCCGGCTCCGGCGCAGGCGGCGAGCCGGCAGACCGTCCCCGGGAGCACAGGAAGGCGCATCATGCACAGCAACGAGACGTACGCGGCCGAGACCGGTGACCTCCTCGGTTCGGTCCGGCGCGCGCTGACGGTGCTCGAGGCGGTGGCGGCCGGGGGCGACGGCATCACCGCCAAGGCCGTCGCACGCCGCGCGGGCCTGACCCTCCCCACGACGTACCGTCTGCTGAACACCCTGGTGCACGACGGCTACCTGGTCCGGCTGAACCACTCCCGTGGCTACGGGCTGGGGTACAAACTCACCGATCTGCACCGTCGGCTGTGCCAGCAGCTCGATGTGAGCCCCGGCGTGTCGGGAGTGCTCCACCAGATCCACCAGGACTGCGATGCGCCCGCGTACTACACCGTGTTCCGGGACGAGGAGATCGTCGTCGCCGAGGTGGTGGACTCACCGGCGGCACCGCGGGCGGAACCGCTCGACGTCGGCTTCCACCAGGCCCCGCACGCCACTGCCTTCGGCAAGGTCATGCTCTCCTCCCTCCCCGCCCCGCGTCGCCGGGACTACCTGCGGGAACAGGGCCTGGGCCAGCTCACCGCCTGCACCATCACCACGCCCGAGACCCTGGAGGGACACCTGGAGCGGGTGCACTCCTCAGGCGTGGCCGTGGAGGTCGGAGAGTTCCTGCCCGGGGTGTCCTGCGTCGCCGCCCCGGTCTTCGACCCGGGCGGGAAGGTCGCGGGGGCCGTGGCCGCCTCCGTGCCCGCGGCGCAGTTCTCGCTGCGGCAGCGCGGGCTCGAGGACGCCGTACGGGTCGCGGCATCCCGGGTCTCCCGTCTTCTCGCCGACGACGAGATCTAGTGCTGGGACCGGGAAGGTTCACCGGCTCGCGACTGCCCGGCACGGACCTCGCTGTGTTGTCGGAGTCGCCCGGGTACTCCCCTGGCCTTCGGCATGGGGGACCCCAGTACGAGGGCGATCTCCCCCGGACTCCGTCCGGGGGCACCCCCACCGCCTTGCGATGCACGGCACCGGACGCCGCGAGCTTCCCGGCAAGCCGTCCCGGTCACGGCCGCAACCCACCTGTCCCGCCGCTTTCCGGCATCGTTGGAAAGCCCCGCCGCGAGATTTCCCCGCGCCGGCGGGAGCGGGGCACGGTGGATCTCACGCCGCGCCGCACCGGCCGCGCGACCTCCAGTGAACCCGACAGAGAAGAGGGATCCCCATGCCCAAGGTGCTGATCGTCACCGGCGACGCCGCCGAGGACCTCGAGGTCTTCTACCCCTACCAGCGGCTGTTGGAGGAGGGCTACGAGGTCCGGATCGCGGCTCCGTCCCGCAAGAAGCTGCAGTTCGTGGTCCATGACTTCGTCGAGGACTTCGACACCTTCACCGAGAAGCTCGGCCACAGCTGGCCCGCGGACCTCGCGCTGGCCGAGGTGGACCCGGCCGAGTACGCGGCGCTGGTGATCCCCGGCGGTCGCGCGCCCGAGTACCTGCGCCTGGAGGCCGACTTCCGGCGTGTCGTCGGTCACTTCTTCGACGCCGACAAGCCCGTCGCCCATATCTGCCACGCCGCCGTGGCGCTCGCGGCGCTCGGCCACCTCAAGGGCCGGCGTACGGCCGCCTGGCCCGCGTGCGCCCCGGACGTCGAGAACAGCGGTGGCGACTTCGTCGACGAGGCCGCGGTGGTGGATGGCAACATGGTCTCGGCCCGGGCCTGGAACGACCACCCGGCCTGGATGCGTGCCTTCGTCACCCTGCTCCGCGACCAGGCCCCGGTCACCGACTGAAGGCCGTCGGCGGCGAACAGCCCGGGCCGTAGCCGAGCGGCGCACCGACGGCCGTCGCACACCACCGCACGCACGAGGACGAGGACATGCCCGAGGGACAGGCTCTCCAGAGCGTCGAACGCGCCATGGCCGTGCTCGACGCCGCGGCGGTGTCGGGCGGGCCGGTGACGGCCAAGGCGCTCGCCCGGGAGCTCGGCTGTGCCCTGTCCACCGCGTACAACCTCGCCAACACGCTGGTGGGCGGCGGATACCTGGAACATGTGGACGGTGGTTACGTCCTCGGCGACCGGGTCTCCGCCCTCCACTGCGCCAGGGCACGGCAGGACCGGACCCCAGAGGGGGTCAGGGGGGTGCTGGAACGGGTGCGGAGGGCGACCGGCACCTCCGTCTACTACTCGCGCTTCCGCGACGGCGGCATTGTCGTCGAGAGCGCGTCGCAGGCGCCCGGCCCGGCCCCGGCGTTCCCCCTCGGGCCGGACCCGTACGCGCATGCGACCGCCCACGGCAAGGTGCTGCTGGCCGGTCTGGCGCCGCACGTCCGGCGGCGCTACCTGGAGGGGGCAGGCATGCCCCGGCTTACCGGGCGCACCATCACCCACGCCGCCCGGTTGGACCTCCACCTCCAGCAGGTGCGGCGCACCGGGTTCGCCATCGCGGTGGAGGAGAGCGTACCGGGGGAGGCATGCCTCTCGGTGCCCGTCACACCCGCGGGCGGCCGGGTGCTGGGCGCTCTGTCCGTCGCACTCCCCAGCCGGACACTGGCAGCCCACCGCGAACGCCTGGTGAGTGCCCTCCGGCGGGCCGCCCACGAGACAGGACACCTGCTGGCCGAGCACAGGACTCCGTAGGGCCGCGGGCGTCCGCGCGGCGGCACGGAACGCCACGAACCCTGTAGCGCTCGCTGCGCCCCGACGCCCGGCGGCCTCGAGAACCCCAGGGGTCAGGAGGGCCCGGATACTGAGGACGACGGGGTGTCGGGCGCGGCGGCAACCTGGCCGGCTTCGTGTCGCTTTGAAGCGGCGGAGCCGATGAACGCCGCACCGTGGCGGCTGCCGGGTCGGGCAGCCGCCACGGTGCTGAGTTGTCGGAGACCTCCGCTCATGCGGCAGGCTACGGGCAGGACACCCGGCGCGGTCCGTCACCCGGTCCGGGCCGCGCGCCGGCCCTGTCTCAGGGGCAGTTGACCGCCGTGTCGCCCGTGTCGCGATTGCAGGAGTCGACGGCGAGGCCGCCGTCGAGGTTGTCGTTGGCGTTGACCCCGTCGTTGGCGTTGAGGGTGTCGCTGCCCTCGTGGCCGTTCAGCGTGTCGTTGTTGCTCCCTCCGGTCAGGGTGTCGTTGCCTTGATTGCCGTTGAGGGAGTCATTGCCCTCGTCCCCGTTGAGCGTGTCGTTGCCGGCGTTGCCGTTGATGGTGTCGTTCCCGGCCAGGCCCGAGAGGGTGTCGTTCCCGGGACCCCCGTTGATGGTGTCGTTGCCCGGAGTCGCGGCCGTACGTCCGGAGGCGCCGACCGGGTCGTCGCCGATGAGCCGGTCCGCGTGGGGGCCGCCGTTGAGCAGGTCCTTGCCGTCGCCTCCGTAAAGAGTCGCCGGGGCGTCCAGGTTCGGGGAGACCGTGATGTCGTCATCGGCGTCCTGGCCCTTGACCTGCACGGCCGTGGGGAGGGGGCAGGACGCGGTGTTCTGGGACCGCACCTCGCAGGGGGCGGTGGCGCTCACGCCGTCCCCCTCGTCCGACACGAGGACGACACTGCCCTGACGGCGGATGGTGATCTGGTTCGCCACACCCGGGGCAGCCGTGACGTGCAGCGTGCCACCGGCCATCTCGACCACCGTGGTATCCGCGAGAGGACCGGGCCCGGCGGGGAGCGGGAGGGCCGAGGCCGAGGCACCGGTGAGCGAAGCGCACACGAGTGCTCCGGCCGCCAGGATCACGTTGATGCGTCGCGCTGTCATGGCTACGTCTCCTTCGTCGTGTCGCTGTGGCACGGCCGGTCCGTCGCCGGGCCGCTCGGGTCCCCGGTCACGGGCACTCGGTGACGCTGTCGCCCAGATCGGCGGTGCAGCTGTCGGCGTCCGCCCCGCCCAGGACGTAGTCGTTGCCGCTGACCTCGTCCACGGCGTTGATGGTGTCCCTGCCGGTGCCCCCTTCGACGTAGTCGTTGCCGGTGCCCGCAACGATCTGGTCGCCGCCCCCGTCACCGCTGACCACGTCGTTCCCGGCACCCCCGTCGATGATGTCGGCACTGCCGCGCCCCTCGATCGAGTCGTTCCCGGCGCCGCCGAGGACGCGGTCCGTGCCGGTGCTCCCGATGAGGGTGTCGTTGCCACCCGTGCCGGAGAGGACGTCGGAGCCTTCGTCGCCCTCCAGGGTGTCGTTGGCGCCGCCGCCCCGAAGGCTGTCGTCGCCCGCGCCACCGACCAGGGTGACTCCCGGACTCGCGAGGGAGGAGGTGACGTTGTCGTTCTGGTCGCCCGCGTTGACGACGAGTTCGGTGAGGGAGCCGGCGCCCGGGCAGACGGCCTCGGTGGTGCTGACCGCGGTGCATCCGCCGAACGCGGATATCTGGTCACCGGTGTCCCGCACCCTGATGGTGTCGCCGACCTGCCACACGGAGATGGTGTTCCCCCGCCCCACACCGGCGGTGACGGTGACCGACGTGCCGGACATGCTCACCAGCGTGCCTGCCGAGGAAGAGCCCGGCGGCTGCGCACCGGGGGTCGCGATCGCCGTGCCGGGGAGGCACAGCGTGAATCCGAACACCGTTGTCAGGAGCGCAACGGTGCGATGAAGCCTGTTGTCCATGACCTGCCTCCTGGATGCGTGGGGGATCGTCGCCCGTGTCGGGATGTCCTCATGGAACGGTGTTTGACGACGGGCGGGTGGTGCCGCAGTGCGATGCGCGAAGAGCGTGTTGTGGCGTGCCCGGGGCGAGCCATTGCAGGGCGGGCCCCGATCGGGACGAGAACTGGCGCCTCGTCCACTTGATGCCCAGAAGACCGAATTCTCGTCGGCCGACGAGCCGTTGAGCCTTTGAGCTGTTCAGCCGGGCCTGCTCTTGTCGGCGTTCGCCTTCCCGGCCGTACTGCGGCGGTGCGTATCGGCTCACGGCACGCGGCGCGTATCCGCGTTCCATGCATACGTATCGAAGATCATCGGCGGCCGCGGGGTCATGGCGGTGCCACTGCTCTTCTCCGCGTATGAAATGGCGCTGGTGCCGACGATTCGGGCGACCGCAGCCACGACTTTCCGAACTGTCGTGATCGGCGGTTGCCCGCCACCCCTCTCGTTGCTCACCCCTCGGATGGTGCCGGGTGTCCCTTTGGCCGCCGGGGCTGAGTATGCCGTGTGGAGAACCTGTGGAGGAGGCGGTTTATCGCCATTGAAGGGAGAACTGAGACACCGGGGAATCAGCTTCGTTGACGTGCGGTGAACTCCCGGCAGGCTTCCGGCGCGCCGCCGGGATGGCGCGTCGAACGTGGCGGAAACGCTACTGCGCGGCGCGGTCGCGTACGGAGGAGCTCCTGCGCTCTCACACACATCGATCCGCTGTGCCGCCGGCCGAGCAGCGCGCGAGCCTGCCCGGGACGCCGCCGCGGGCCCCGCACCGCTCCTCCAGGCCCGGCGCCGCCGGGCCATCTTCCCGACCGGTTCTGACTGCCTTTATGCGATCAAGCACCGATCAAGGATCAACCGGCAACGACTGAGCGGCTCCTGCCACCCCGCAGGCTGCGCAGCCAGCCCCGCGTGGTCAAACGCAAGATGTCCAACCACCGGCTCAAGAGACCCGAGCACCGACACTGGCCACAGCCCACCGAAGTCGGCCGGATGATGCGCGAGCCCTGCGAGGGCGAGCGGTTTCGCCGGGGCCATCTGCTGATGCGCGCGCAGGAGATTCAGCGCCAGAGCAGATCGTGACATCCGGGCGCCCCGCCCGTGTGCCCGCCGCAGCAGGCCGGAAGGGCCGGCCGCCGGGGCCGGCGGCGTCCGCGGCCCTCACCAGGTGACGGGCAGCTTCTCCAGGGAGCGCCGGTGGATGTTTCGCCACCACTGCAGTTCGTCGGCGGGGACGGCCAGTTCGAGCGTGGGGAAACGGCGCAGAAGGCTGGTCACGGCGATTTCTCCTTCGAGCCGCGCGAGCGAGGCCCCGAGGCAGGAGTGGATGCCGCGGCCGAACGCGAGGTGTCCTGCCGTGCGTTCGCTCCGGGCCGGGTCGAAGAGGTCGGGGTCCTGGAACTGCGTCGCGTCGCGGTTTGCCGAGATCAGGGACAGCCAGACCCGGTCGCCGGCCCGGATGCCCACACCACCGATGGTCAGGTCCTCAAGGGCGAAGCGGCGCGCGGCCAGCGTCGACGGGGTGTTCCAGCGCAGCGTTTCCTCCAGTACGGCGCGTACGGTTGTGGTGCCCTCCCGGGTGGCGCGCAGGTGGTCGGGGTGGGTGAGCAGGGCCAGGGTGGCGTTGCCGATGAGATTGGCCGCGTTGTCGTAGCCCGCGAAGAGGATGAGGAACGCCATGGCGAGCAGTTCCGGCTCGGTGAGGCTGTCGTGTTCATCGTGCGCCTCGATCATCGCGGAGAGCAGATCGTCCGTCCGTCGGGCCCGTTTGTCCGAAATGATCTCCAGCAGGAAGCGGTGCATCTGCCGCATCGCCGTCCTGGAGTCGGACGCCACGCCCGGCAGGGGCGAGAGCAGGGTGTTGGTCCAGGCGCGGAAGTCGCGGCGTGTTCCCTCCGGGATGCCGAGCAGTTCGCAGATGACGCCCATCGGCAGCGGGTTGGCCAGGGCCGCCATGAGGTCGACGGGGGGACCGGCGAAGGCGTCCAGAAGGTCGTCGGTGATGGACTGGACGCGCTCGCGCAGGCTGTCGATACGGCGTGGGGTGAACGCCGTGGCGATGAGGCGGCGCAGCCGCGTGTGGCCGGGAGGGTCGGTGTTGAGCAGATGGGCGTCCAGCTCCGGTGGCATGGAGGCGAGGTAGTCGTTGCTGGTGCGGGCATTGGCCTTGTTCAGCGACAGGCGCGGATCGGCCAGGGCGGCGCGTACGTCCGCGTACCGGGTGACCAGCCAGACGGGGGCGCCGTCGGGTGTCGCCGTGCGGTGTACGGGGTCGGCTTCCCGCAGCCGCGCGTAGCCGCTGTGCGGGTCGGCCACGAGCTCGTCGCCGAAGGTGGGGGTGACGGGACAGCGTGCCATGGTCACAGGGCTCCAGCGGTTGCGGACCGCGCGGCTTGGACGCGGTCGAGGGTGGCCTTGACGACGGGACAGCGCCGGTAGGCGTCCGCCACCCGGATCAGCCAGAGTGCTTCTTCGCGGATGTCTCCCGCCGCGGGGTCGTGCGGGGCTTCCGCAGCGTGTGCCGTCGTCCCGGCCCCGCTGGTTCTGGCGTGCAGTGCGGCGGCGAGCCGGGCGGCCTCGACCACGGCCTCCAGCTCGTCGCCGGTGATCCCCTTCGCCTCGCCCAGTTCCCGGGCGGTGCGGGCCACGGAGGGGTCGTAGTAGGGCCGCAGGGCCAGCTGGCCGTCGCGGATCTCGATGATCTGGCGGCCGACGAGGAACTTCAGGTCGCGGAAGGCCCGGCGGGAGCTGTCGGGGTAGAGAACGATCTCGGGGAACACCCGCCCCACGGCCGCCCACAGCGGGTGGAGCCGCCGATAGGAGCGGTACTGGGTGACCCAGTCGCGGGCGTTGTCGAGCCCGGCCCCCCAGGCCGGCATGGTGAACCCGACCGCGAAGAGGACCGCGGAGACGCTGGCGGACATCGGGGCCACTACCGAGTTCACGAAGTCGAGAGGAGAGGTGCCCAGGAGATCCCACAGCAGGGAGACGACCTTGGGCAGACAGTAGCCGAGGCCGAAGACGGCGCCCACGGTGACGACTCTCAGCCCGCGGCGCAGCCAGGGGCGGTGGACGGCCCTGGAATAGCGCCAGCACATCCGTATCAGACCCACCATGCCCACGGTGAACAGGAGTTGGTGCGCCAGCAGGAAGGGCGTGATGAACGGCGTCTCCGCGTAGTGGACATCGAAATCGACGGGGTGTTCCGCGTCGCTGACATCACCGAGACAGAAGAAGGTGATCAGGGTGGCGATCGTGGCGACCGCGTAGGCCATCAGCATCCGGTGCCGCAGCCTGATGCGGTGCTGGGCGGAGGACCAGCTCACCAGCAGGGCCAGAAAGGAGGTGATGCAGACCGCCACGGAGCTGTAGGTGATCAGGGTGGCGATATTGGGTGTGCCCAGGAGCCGGTCGACGCGTACGTACACCGCCGGGGCGGCGAAGACGAAGGGGGTGGCGAAGGTGCTGATGGCCAGGCACAGGAGCCGCAGTTCCCGGTTGTGCCAGTCGCGCAGCAGATCCCGCGACTTGTAGAGGAAGGCGCTCCAGGTGATGACTGCCAGAACACCGTAGACAAGGTTGAAGAGCAGCACGTCAGGATTTCTTTCCTCCGGAGCCACGAACCAGTGAGCGCTCCAGGTGGTCGATCAGGTTGGCCATGTCCGGCGGGATATCGGTTGCGGGCGGGTGGGACACTCCGCCCGTCTGGAGGGGGATCAGCGAGGCGATGAGCTCGGCGGCGCGCTCTTCCTCGTTGGTGTACTGCGTCCTGCCGAGCACGGTGCGCACCAGCTCCGGGGAGAGAGTGGGCATGAGAAGGCCGGCGACCTCGTCATGCAGCGCCGGAGTGGCCTCGTGCCGGCACATCAGGTGGCCCAGCTCATGCAGGATGATGTGGATTTGATGCAGCCGCGTGGTGTGGGCCTGGTAGAGGATGTAGTCGACGTCGTCGGTCGCCACCCAGAGGCCGCAGGGACTGCCTTCCCCCGCGGGCAGGGGAATCGGCATCAGGGAAATGGGGCGCCCCCGGCTCCCTTCCAGTCGATCGCACAGGACGTTCACGTCGAAGGGCGCGGGGAGATCCAAGTCCCTCACCACTTTTGCGCAGTACCGACGGAGCGTTCTGTCGTGCATCTCCTCACCGCCTTGATGGCTACTGGGCCACCGCCACACCGTGAGAATCACCTTTGCCACCCGTGGTCCCGACTCGTCTCACTGATTCGATCCCTTGTCGCTTCGGTGGATTTCTCCGGGGTCCGGTCACCTCCGTCCCCGTACGCGGGCGTGGAGTTCTCGGTAACGGGGCCGCAGCCGCTTGTGGTTGTCTCCGGGCGAGGCGGGTCATCCGGTCCTCGCGGGTCTGTTCGCCTCCAGGAGCGTCGGGCGTCACCGGGCGTCATCGCGTGTTGTCGGGTGCCCCGAGCGGCTCAGGGCCGCCGTTCCCGGTCCGGGACGGGCCGGGTGAGCGGCTCCATCCGCCCGTTCCGGTCCGCCTCGCCCAGATGCCGGAACACCGGGACCAGTGCGCTCAGTGCTTCTTCGTTCACGGCCCCTGTGGCGCGCAGTGCGACTTCGCGGGCACCGACGTGCCGGAGAGCGCTGAGCAGGGCGAGGTCTTCGCTGACTTTCGCGGTGGTTGAATCCTCGAAGAAATAGGCCGCGGGAACACCGAAGAAGTCGGCGAGTGCCCGCAGCTGCCGCTCACTCGGATTTTCCTGCTGCCCGTTGCGGAGCCGGCCGAGAGCGGTCTCGGAAATCTCCGCGGCTGAGTCACCCGCTCTCCGGGCCGCCTCCGTGAGGGCCCTGGCGACCTCGGAGTCGCGCCATGGACCGCGATCCGCCGGATGGCAGGTGTCGAAGAGACGGTTCAGCTTGCCGGCGAGGGTCCGCGGCGGATTCTGAGCCGAGGTGTGTGTCGATGAGGGCGGACCAGCCGTCGTCATACCGTCCCTCTCTTGTCGCCCCCGTCCCCTTTGACCACCCGTGACGTTATACCACCCATGTCCTTACGTGAATTGGGGCCGGGACATGGGGCACCTTCCTGCCGATGAATGGCCGGAACAATGCTGGTGCGGCCCTCACCCCGTTGACTCCTCGAGGTGAGTACGGACAGGCTGTTCAATTGGCCGGAAATCGAGCGGCTTGGTGGCAGGGCGTGGGCCCGGATGTCTGCGCGGCCTCTTCCGCGCCGTAGAAGTACGACGGCCGGCGCCGCTCCGCTCGTCTCAACGGGACGATCGCCCCGGCCTGGCGAGGAGCACCGCCACATCGTCGTGGGCCCCGGCGGGAAGCAGCCGGCCCAGAATGCCGTCGCAGATCTCCTCCAACGGATGGTCGAAGTCCCGTAGTACATGGGCGAGGTGCTGCATTCCCTGGTCGAGGTCTCCGCCACGGGTCTCGATGAGCCCGTCGGTGTAGAGCACCAGCAGACTGTCCATGGGCAGGGACACCCGCTCGGACGGGAAGTCCCGGCCGCCCGCTCCCAGGGGCGTTCCCGAGGCACCGTCGAGGAACGCGACCGTCCCCCGGGGGTCGCACACGGCCGGTGGTGGATGGCCGGCCCGGGCGATCAGACAGGCGCGGGCGGCCGGGTCATGGACCGCGTAGATGCAGGTGGCCATTTCGTTCTCGCCCAGATCGGCCACGGCGGCGTCCAGGGAACGGAGGATCTCCGCCGGGGCGATGTCGTGGCGCGCCAGCGTACGTACCGCGGTGCGCAGTTGCCCCATGACGGCCGCCGCATGAATGCCGTGCCCCATGACGTCCCCGATGACCAGCCCGGTCCGGCCCTCCGGCAGCGGGATGACATCGAACCAGTCGCCGCCCACCTCTTGTTCGCTGGTCGGCAGATAGCGCCCGGTGAGCTCCAGCCCTGCCACGTGGGGCAGTGAGCTGTTCGTCAGACTGCGTTGCAGCGTCAGGGCCGCCTGCCGCTGGCTGGTGTACATACGCGCGTTGTCGATGGCCAGCGCCGCCCGGGCCACCAGCTCGTCGATGAGCACACAGTCCTGCTCGTCGAACGGCTCCCGTCCGCGGGTACGTGTCGTCACCACCGCGCCCAGCACCCTGCCGCGCGCGACGAGCGGCACCAGACGCGCAGCGCCCAGACGCGTACGGAGGTAGGAACGCAGCCGCTCCGCGTCCGGGTCGGGGATCAGCCGGGATATGTCGGCCAGATAGAGGTTCAGGGGGCGTCCCTCAGCAACGACCTGCTCGTACACCGAGGAGGGCGGGATCCGGTAGGTCTGCCCCACGGCCAGTTGCTCGGTCGGCGCGGCCGGGTCCGTGAAGGCGACGGCGGTCCGGCGGACGACCCCGTGGGCGGAGGGCGCGGTCTCGTCGGGTGCGAGCACCTCCTCCAGCAGGTGTACGTCGGCGGAGTCGGCGAGCTGGGGGACCAGGGCGTCCACCACCTCTTCGGCGGTCTGTTGCAGGTCGAGCGTGGTGCCGATGCGCACACCCGCCTCGGCCAGCAGCGCGAAGCGCTGGCGTGCCCGCTCGGCATGGGCGTGGGCCCGCTGCCCCTCGGTGATGTCGATGAGGGAGGCGATCAGTCCGCGCGGCTGGCCGGCGCTGCCGAGCAGCGGAGCGTAGGAGCATGACCACGTCCGGTCATGGTAGGGGTCGGCCGGGGTGCGGCCGGCGCGGCGGAAGTCCACCACCGCCTCGCCCCGGTCCAGCACCTGCCGCATCACCGTCTCCAGCGCGGCGGCGTTGACGTCCGGCGCCACCTCGGACACCCGCTTGCCGATGTGCTCGGCCGCGCTGACACCGTTCATCCGGGCCAGCGCGTCATTGACCCGTACATAGCGAAGATCGGGGCTGAGCATGGCCAGACCGATCGGTGACTGGCTGAAGAGCCCCTCCAGCGCGGCCAGCGAATCCCGCATCCGCAGAAGGTCCGAGGTCTCCGCGGCGATGGCCAGAGTGCCCGTACGCCCCAGGGGATCCGCGGCCGGGCAGATCCACATCTCCATCTGGACGAGGTGCCCGTCCCGGTGCCGTACGGGCAGGGTCCCGACCACCGCCTCTCCGGCCTGGGCCCTCCGGGTCAGGTGGTCGGTGAGATCCCAGTTGGCTTCGGGAACCAGCGTCGGTTTCGCATACCGGCCCAGCACCTGCTCCTGCTCGTAGCCGAGCAGATCCTGAGCGGCGAGCTCCCACTGCACGATGCGCCCCTCCGCGTCGTCCCTCCACAGCGCGATCGGAAGCAGGTCGCGGAACACACCGGCGTACCCGACCTCCCGCTGAGGAAGATCGGGCACATCACTCGTCGACTCGTGCGTGTCCACCGCCCTGACCTGTCTCCGGCTGTGGGGCCGCCCTCCCCGCCGGTCACTCCTCCGGCGCGGAGCGCACCCACGTGCAGCTGGTACAGCCGGTGCAGCGTTGTGCGGGTTCGCGGGCGCAGGCTGCTCGGGACCAGCCTAATCCGTGGGGGGCATCTCGGGATAAAAGGTGTAGATGCCATGGTTTTGGCCCCGGCGGGGGGCCTCCGGTGGTTCAGGGGCCGACGGGGAGGTGCCTCCGGGGGAGCGGGAGACGGTCCGGACCGAGTGGGTGCGGCTGGTCGGCGGCGACTCGTCGCCGGTGGTCGGCGGGGCTTGCGGTGGTCGGCGACTCCTTGCCGGCGTCCGGCGGGCGACCGGACGACGGCCCGCACACCGTCCCGGCGCCGGCGGCTCGGGGGCGCGGCTGCCGGGCTCAGGGACCGGGGGCGTACCGCACGGTCCGCGGAGGCATGGGCACGCCGCTGCCCGCCGGGCTCGACGAGGTCACCG
This sequence comes from Streptomyces sp. 8N706, assembly GCF_052245415.1. Taxonomy (NCBI): domain Bacteria; kingdom Bacillati; phylum Actinomycetota; class Actinomycetes; order Kitasatosporales; family Streptomycetaceae; genus Streptomyces; species Streptomyces sp. 8N706. The sequence goes on from NZ_JBQQBW010000068.1 coordinate 24,637, forward strand.
GGTCCTCTGTTCCACGCGCGGGGCCGAGGAGGGAGTGACGCCCTTCTCGGGGCCGCTCGCGACGAGACGGCTCTGCCATGCGATCAACACCGCGGGGACCACGAATTCGACGACGATGAACGCGGTGAACAGCCGATGCGGCGCGCCGGCATCGGCGTACGAGATCAGCCGCGCCAGCCCGCCGAGGAACACGGCGCCGCAGACAGCCCGCAATGCCGCGCCGGTGCGCTCCACATGGGGGACGCACCGCATCATGACGATCCCCAGAGTGATCCAAATCCCCGCGAAGAAGCGGTAGTTGCTGTCGACGGTCGTGCTCACCTCCGGATGCCCCGGAAGTCCGGCGGCGCCGTTGATCACGTCGAAGATGCCGGTGCCCACCACGAACAGGGCGAGCAGTATCAGAACGGTCTGCAGGCTGTGCCGGGACGACATGGTCAGGACCTCCATGGACGCAAAGGCCGGCGAGCGGGACCGGCTCGGGGCAGGAACGGCGAGCACGGCCGTCCTGACATCACGTCGGTTCCGACTGCCCTTCCTCTTGCGTCCAGTGTGATCGCGGCACGTTGGGGAGGGAAGAAAGAACTGATGCGGCTCTCCCCACGTTTGAGGCGCGTCAGCGATGTACGCGGTGGCGCGGCGGCCACGGCAGGGGTGGTGGCGGGATTCAGTGCGTGCCGTTCCTCGGTGACTGCGGCTCCCACGCCGATGCCGCCCGGGGGCGTGCGGGCGGCAAGGCGGCGGCACAACCCCGCCGGACGGCCCGGATCGCAACACCATCTGCCGGACCGAGGCGAGCATGAGGGACCCGGGAGTCCCCGGCGCGGCCGCCGCTCCCCGGTACCGGCCGTCCGCTGGTTGACCTGCCGGATGAGCAAAGGCGGTCGAGGTGGACTTCTGCGGAGAGCCTTACGCGCGCACAGTCCCCGCAGGGGACATGCGGCGGCTCGCACGGTGGCGTAGCGAGGCGTAGCGTGCGGGGGTTACGCCCAGGTGGCGTGTGAAGTGCCGGTTCAGGTGCGCCTGGTCGAAGAACCCCACTTCCGCTGCCACGGCGGCCGGCCGCCGGCCGTCGAGCAGGAGCCGTCGCGCCCGGTCGATGCGTCTGCCGGTCAGGTAGGTGTGTGGCGGGAGGCCGTAGGTCTGCTTGAAGCAGCGGATCAGATGGGTGGGGTGAGCGTGGAGCACCGCGGTCGCTTCGGCCAGGGACATTCCGGTGGACAGGTGGGTGTCCAGCAGTTCACGGAGAGCGACGGCCAGCCGGTTGGCCTCACGTCTGGGAGCCCGGGCCGGGCTGCCCAGGTGGCAGAGCAGTCGCTCGCGGATGACCGCCAGAAGGGATTCTGCCTCGAAGTCGTCTCCGTGGTGGCTGAGGGCGGCATGCAGCCGGTGGATGCGGTGACGTAACTGCAGGTCATCGTGGACCGGGCTGTCGACGGCGGCGCCGGTCAGCCGTTCCGGCAGCACAGCGGTCTCGAGGTAGAGCACACGCTTGCGGAAGCCCGACGCGCCGACCGTACGTCCGTCGTGGGGGACACCCGGCGGCAGCAGGATCACCCTGCCGGCATCGGCGGCGCCATGCCGGTGCCGGTCGAGAGCGAAGTCGACCGCCCCGTCGTCGAGGATCATCAACGACCATGTGTCATGGGTGTGCACCGGGTACGCGTGGTCGGTGAAGTTCGCGTGGAAGACCTCGCTGACCCCCGCTGTCACCGGTTTCCAGGCACTGACCTGCGCGCCGGGCCGGGCTCCTCTCATGCCAGGAATGTACAAGACCGCGGGCGACGGGCCACGGCACGCTCGGAGCGTCAACCGGCAACGCCCGTCCGGGTTCACCACACACCCGTCTGGAGACGCATCCATGTCCCGACCCGCCGCAGCAGTCAATCTCGCGGACAAGCTCTCGCAGTTCAGTGAGCTCTGGTCGCAGAAGAAGATCGCCGATCTCAATGACTACGAGGTCAAACTCGCCAAGCTCAAGGGCGAGTTCGTCTGGCACTCCCACCCGGACACCGATGAACTCTTCCTCGTGATCAGTGGACGGCTCACCATCCAGCTCAGGACGGGAGACGTCGTGCTCGAGCCGGGTGAGCTGTACGTGGTGCCGCAGGGCGTCGAGCACTGCCCGCTGGCCGAGGAGGAGACCGCCATCCTGCTCCTGGAACCGGCCGGCGTCCCCAACACCGGAGACGCGGGCGGACCGCTCACCAAGGCCCCTGAGCTTCTGGACTGAAGCCTTCGACCGCCGCCGGGCCGCCTGCGAGGGGGACCACTGGAATGGGGTCTCGTCTCAACTGCCGTACGCAGGAGGACGACCGGCGCGGTCACCGCGGCGGCGTACGACGCCTTCTGTGCGGCGTACGGGTACGACGTTACGGAGTGGCCGGGTGCGAGATCCTGGCCGGCGCCCGGGAGCTCCGCATGGTGACGTACGCCGCCCAGCACGCGGCCAGCAACCCGGAGTGACGCACTCCTCCAGGAACACAGCGGCTATTGGAAGCGGCGCGCACGCACCAGCTGCTCATCTCCCCCATCGGCTCCGGGACGCGATGGAGCGACGCGTCGGCGCATGCAGGCCCGAGGCCACCGGTCCAGGCCGTGTGCCGCTTCGCGTTCGCGGATCTTCCGCAGGCCAGGGGTGAGCCCGCTGTCGTCCAGGAGCCGAAACCCCCAGCGCGCGTAGTAGGGGGCGTTCCACGGGACCTCGGTGAACGTGGTGAGCGTCAGGGCAGGCGCCCCCTCGCTTGCTCCACGACCCGCCAGATGGTCCAGCAGGGACCGGCCGATGCCGCGGCGCGCGCTGTCCGGGTGCACCGATACCTGCTCGACGTGCAGGTTGCCGTCGATGCGGTTGGCGATCAGGTAGGCAACCGGGGCGTCGGCGTCATCGGCCGCGACCCAAGCAAGCCCGGCGTGGTGGTAGCGGGCGAGCTCGCCGAGCGGGAGCGGCTCGTCGTCGGCGATCTCCGGCATGCCGATGTCTCGGAAGCACTGCCCGGCGGCCCTCTCGATCTCCTGAAGGAGAGGCAGCTCGTCCAGGTGCACGGCACGGATATGCATCAACCCATTGTCCAAGGCCAGCCGGATTGTGCCACCGAATAAGGGCTCCTGCGGCCGCGGCAGCCGAGGTGGCGGTCTACTGGCGCCGAGCGGCCTACTGGCGTCGATCGGCGAGGATCACCCCGTCGAGGAAGCCCCGGTCCGCTCGTAACGGAGGAGGACGACCCCGTTGCCGAAGGTCCGGGTCCCGGCGAGCCCGAGATCGGCCGTGGTGTCCGATGCCGGGAACAGGGGTTTGCCCCGTCCGATCAGGACCGGATGGACGTAGAGGCGGTACTCGTCGATCAGATCATGCTCCCTGAAAGCCGCCGCGAGGTCGGCACCACCGAGCGCCAGGTCTCCGCCCGGCCGGGCCTTGAGCGCCATGATCTCCTCGACGACGACGTCCCGCACGATGGTGGTGTTCCAGTCGGCCCGCTGCAGGGTCCTGGAAAATACGATCTTGGGCATGTCCCGCCAGATACCGGCGAACTCCACCACCAGCGGCGTACTCGAGGGGTCGGCGTCGGCGGTTGGCCAGAAATCCGCCATGAGTTCATAGGTGACGCGCCCGCTCAGGAAGGCGCCCATGGTCCTGAGCTGCTCGTTGAAGTGGCTGTGCAGCTCGTCGTCGACCCGGTGCCAGTCGATCTGACGGTCCGGTCCCTCGACGTAGCCGTCGAGGGACACCGACATCATCAAGATGATCTTTCGCATCGTCGTTCTTCCTGTCCTCGCCGCGTCATCAGGGGACGGGGCCCCACCGGCCGGACCGGCCATGCGTCCCCGGGACGGGGCGGGGGCGGCCGGAGGCCGTGCGCCCGACCGGCAGGGAGCGCGCCCGGTCATGACGGGACGATACGCGCGCGGGCTTCGGCCGGGGGACAGCGCCGCACGTCGGGTCAGAAGCGCAGGACGTAACGCCGCTGCCACGGCGTCTCCACGGCGCCGGGGTGATAGTGCCGGCGGACATGGTTCACTGCCTGATCCGCCGGTACACCGTCCAGGACCGCCAGGCAGGCCAACGTGGTACCCGTCCGGCCGCGGCCCCCGCCGCACGCTACTTCGACGCGCTCGGTGGCCGCGCGTTCCCATGCCTCCTCCAGCAACTCCCGGGCCTGGTCACGGTTGGTGGGAAGCCAGAAGTCGGGCCAGCGCAGCCAGGCGGCGTCCCACGCGGTGGGGGAGGGCCGCTTGCCCAGCAGATGGACAGTGAAGGAGGGGGCGGGCCGCGGGGGGAGCGGTCGGCGCAGGCCCCGGCCGCGCACCAACCGGCCGGACGGCAGCGGCACGATACGCCCGCAGCGGCCGCATCCCAGGTCTCCGTCACCCGGTCACTCCATCGAGGCCATGGCGTTACGTTCCTGGGCGAAGAACACCGCGGACCGCCCGGCTGACCATACGCCGGAGGGGCCGGGAGGCCGGGCCGATCGCGGACCGCGACCGCAGGAGTACCGCTCGGCGTCCGGGACCGCGGGACCACGGCCGGGGTCAGGTCCCGGCGACCACCCGGATCCACACCGCGGCGGAGAAGCTCTTGGCCGCGTCGTGGACCTCCTCCCGCCGGAAACCGGCGGACGACAGCCCGTCGTAACCATGCGCGACCAGGTCCGTGTAGAGCCCGTCGGAGAAGGCCACGGCCAGACCCGCGGACGCGTCGTCAGCCAGCGCGCGCCGCAGCGGAGCGGAGTCCAGGACGCGGAAGAGTGCGACAACCGCGGAGCCCGCGTAGCCACTGTCGGCCTCGTGCACGATGCCCTGATGCAGGCTGACGCGCATCCGGATGGGCCGGGGCGGCGGTGCAGACGGGTCCGTGAGGTGGTGCTGCTGCTGGTCCCGTGGTGGCGCGTCCGCGACGTGGCGCTGCTGCTGGTCCGGTGGTGACGGGTCCGTGAGGTGGTGCTGCTGGTCCCGTGGTGGCGCGTCCGTGACCTGGCTCTGCTGCTCGTCCCGGGGAGGCGTGTCCGCGACGTGGAGCCCCCGCTCACCCGGTGGCGTCTGCGCATTGGCCTCGGCCAGCCCGGTGGCCAGGCCGTCCAGCAGCGCCGGTACCGCGCGGGTCTCGTCGATTCCGGGCTCCAGCACCAGCAGGTAGCCGTCGCCCTGCGCCTGCCGGCCACAGGTGTGCCACTCGATGCCCGCTCGCTGACAGGCCGTCCGCAGGGTCCGCAGCAGGGCGCGCTGCAACCGCACCATGTCCGCGTTGTCCCTGGTGCTGTACCTCTCGATGTCCACCGCCAGACAGAGCCTGCGCAGCCCCGGAGGCAGCCCCTCGTCCTGCGTCGGCCGGCTCTCCTCGTACCCGGCCAGCGCCCAGGCGCCCGGCAGGGCCCCGTGGTCGACGAGCGGGGAGGCGGCCGGCCACGCGTCTGCCACCGTGAGGCGGAACGGCACGTCGTCCGGTGTCTCCGCCTCCGTGCGGACGAAGGTGCCGCCGAGCACCGGGCGGACGGTCACCGCATTCAGCCGCAGCCGGCCGGTCACCTCGGCCGAGCCCGGGGGCAGCCGTACGACCGTCTGAGCCCAGCGTCCGTCCGGGCGCAGCGCCCCGTTCCGCCCCGGCGGCGCTCGGAAGACCCAGCGCAGCCGGTCGCGGCCGAGCCCGAAGGCGGCGACCTCCCCTCCGCCGGGCTCGGTCGAAGCGGGCGCCGGATGCAGCGACATGGCCTGCAGGCCGTCGTCGAGCAGCACCGTCAGCGCCACTTCATGGAACCTCCGGCCACCCGGCAGCTTCTCCAGATCGAAGGGGAAGCACAGCAGGAGGTCACGGGGGCGGCCGGCCGGGGCTGTGCCGGACGGGGCGGGCAACCGGTAGGCCAGTGGCCGCCCCAGGGACGCTCCGCCGACCCGGTCACGGACAACTCGGCCGTCCCTGGCGACCAGGCCGTCGCGGTCGACCAGGTCCGTGGTGGCGAGCACGTCCCCGAGCGGCTGTGGACCGCCGCTTCCGTGCCTTCCCGTGCTCTCGTCCTCCATCTTCCGCCCCCCTACGGCGAGTTGGCCTTGTGGTGCCCGTCCACCTGCCGGCTGTGAAATCCCCCTGGGTGTGCCGGGAGCCGTACCGCGCCCGGAACGACAGCGGCGGGGGTGACGATACGAACACGGCAATCGTCAACCCCCGGGGACGAAGCGCAGATCAGGACTCCCGAGCAGGACGAACCCCGCCCAGTCCACCGGGTTCGGACGGCGGCGCCGGGTGTCCAGCACGGCGCCGCGCAGGGCCTCCCCGGTCGTGGCGCCCCCCGCGAGGCCGTGGTGGAAGACCGTCATGAGGTCGGCCGTCGAGGTGTCGTGGACCGGCCACAGCGACACGATCACACAGTCCGTGCCCGCGGCGAGGAAGGCGCGGGCCAGGCCGAGGTTGCCCTCCGGGGAGAGCCTGCCCCAGCCGGTCTGGCAGGCGCTGAGCACCACCAGTCGACAATGCGTCAGATCCAGGGGGCGGATGTCGTCGGCGCGCAGATACGGCCCGTCGCTGCCTCCCGGGGCGAGACAGAGCGCGCCCGGGATGCGCAGGGAGTCCTCTCCCAGCAGCGCATGCGTGGCGAAGTGCGCGAACCGGCTGTGCGGCAGGCGCTCGAGCACCGCCTCGCGCGTGGCCTCCGTACCGAGCAGGGCGTATGCGCCGTAGAGCCGGGCCGTCTCCCGGGCCTCCTGCTCGGCGGCGTGCAGGGCGGGCAGCGCGGGGGCGGGGAGACCGGGCAGCCGCGGCTCGTCGGGGGGAGCCGGATTGCCGACGACGAGTGCCTCGTGCGGAGCCACCACGACCGGGGCCGGGCCGGCGGCCGTCCGCAGCCGGGCCGAGAGCACCAGAGCGACGGTGTACCGGCCGGCCAGCGGGGTGCCGTCGACCAACGGCAGCGCGTTGAACGGAGCGAGATGCAGATATCCGTCCGGTACGATCACCAGCCGCCGGGTCCCGGCGGCTTCCAGCGCCTTCTCGACGGGGCGCAGGAAGGCATCGGCGATGAGGCTCAGCTGCCGTTCGGTGAGGTCGGCGCGGGTGGTGACGAGGCGGCTGTCGCGGGCCACCGTGCCCCGGGAGAGCCGGGTGAGCAGCCCCTCCTCCGGCGACACCGGCTCCGGCTCCCCTGCGGCCTCCGGCTCCCGCTCCCGCGGCTCCGGTGGTGACGACTTCTGCTCCGGCTCCGGCAGTTCGGGAGACTCCGGCGAATCCGGCTCCGGCTCCGCCCCGGGCCCGGGCCGGTCCTCGGCCACCGCGGCGGCGACAGCGGCGGTCAGTGCGTTGAAGCCGACGAGATCCGACTCGTAGTGGCGCCGGGTCCCGTCGGGGGCGATCACCCAGATGTCGACCGTGGGCGACACCGTTCCCAGGGTGAACAAGGGCGGCCCCGGGAAGCTGTAGACCAGGACGGTGGCGCGATCCCGGGCGGCGATGCCGGACAGCTGTACGGCGGTTCTCGCCGGGGTGCCGGCCGAGCCACCGGCGCCCGCCCCGCCTGTGGTTCCCCCGGTGGTGGCGAGGCGCTGCTGTTCCAGCAGCAGTCCGCGTACGCGGTCCGCGGCCTCCAGGGCTCCGTCGGTGTCCCCCCGGGCGACGAGGCAGCGTTGAAGGGCCCGGTAGACCTGGCCCTGGCCGATGAGCAGGTCGATGTGCTCCGTCTCCGTACGGGCCCCGGCGCGGATCTCCTCGAACACCTCGGCCGCCCGTCGCAGATGGGCCTCGGTGGCGGTGTGGTCCCCCTGCGCTTGCCGGATCATGCCGAGGACGAGCAGCGCATGGGCCGTGCCCTGCCGGTCCCTGCCGTCCCCCACCAGCGATAGCGCCTGCTCCGCCCAGCCGCGGGCCCGGTCCAACTCGCCCGCGACGGCGAGGGCGTTGGCCAGGTTCTCCGCGGCCAGCGCGGCATGTACCAGGTCACCGCGGTCCTTGGCCTCCGTGTAGCCGCGCGTCATCAGGGTGACGGCCTCGTCCGTCTCGCCCGCGAACAGAAGACTGATCGCCAGCGTGCTGCGTTTCTCCGCGGCCCGGAGTGGCTCGCCCGTCGTGCTCGTCAGCCACAGGGCCTCGCGCCCGAGCCTCACCGCCTCGTCGTGCCGGCTCTCACCACGTCTGACGCGTGACTGCAGCGCGAGGGCGTCCGCCAGCACCATCGCCCGGTCCGCGGCGTGTGACGCGGAGGCCAGTTCGTGCGCCTCGTCGGCGCAGCCACGGGCGGTGGGCGCGTCCCCGGCCTGCAGGGCCGCCATGCCGAGGGCCACCAGAGCATCGGCGACGTCGAGCGGGTCATCGAGCCGGCGGGCGGTCTCCACCATACGGGCCAGCGCGGTGAGAGCCTCGCCGATCCTGCCCTGGCGCAGCAGGAGCTGGCCGAGAAGGCGGCACGACACCAGATGGGTGTTCGGATCCCAGCCGGAGGTCAGCTCGGCGGACTCCCGGACCGCCCGCTCCGCCCCCGGGATGTCGTTGTGTGCGTTCAGGGCGTCGGCCAGCTGGTTGAGGGCCTTGGCCCGGAACTGCCGTACCAGATCCGTGAGCGGCAGGTCCGCCAGGAGGGCCAGGCTGCGTCGGGAGCACTCGATCTGCTCGGTGCGGCGCCCGAGCACCTTGGCGGTGATGGCAGCCTTCATCCAGCACTCGGCGGCGAGCCTCGGACGGGGATGCGCCCGTGCGGCCTCGCAGTAGGTCGCGTACGCCTCGGTGTAGCGCCCCTGGCGGATCAGCCGGTCACCGCGGCGTCCGATCAGCAGCGGATGGGTCCTCGTCACGCCCCCGCCCCCCTCATCCGGGGCTCCGCGCACGCCCGCACGGTCAGCACCCGGTGCCGGAACTCTCCCTCCGCCGATGGCCGTTGGTCGCGTACGCCGTCCCAGATCTCCCGCAGCAGCACGCGCAGGGAAGGGCCCGCCTCGGTCATGGCCCGGTCGTGGGCGCCGCGCGAGACCAGGGGAGTGAGGTCCATCGTGCGGTCGCCCACCAGAAGGTGCACGGTCTCCGGGCGACTGCCCTTCCGGGGGACGTCGTCGGGCCAGTAGATCTCGACCGGGCCGAGTTCCACCGTGCTGCCGTGCGCCGCGTCGTCCGGTTGGAGCCGGACGCCGCTGGGCTGGTCGTTGGTGACGAGTTCGGTCCTGCCGCTCAGCCCCACGCCCAGGACCCAGAGGTACAGCACACGCGTGGAGCGGTTGGTCACCACGACCCGGTAGCGGTCCCCGTCGTACACCGGGTCGCCTTCGGGCGCCAGCGTGAACGGCCCGCCCGCACCCGGCGTCACCACCTCGAACCTGGCGTCGATCTCCGCGTCCAGGCGCTCGGTGCCCTCGGGGTCGCGCAGTTGCCGCAGCCGCTCCCCGCGGGCCAGGGTCTCCAACAGGGCGGCCAGGTCCCGGGCGCCGGTCGCCGTCGCCTCCACCGGGTGCCGGAAGGCGTGGTCGTCCGGGTTCACCACCTCGGCCGAACCGTCCTCCCGTACGCGCACCGAGGCGAAGGCGCCGTCCCGCAGGGAGGTTTCCGCCAGCCGGGGGGAGGCCGTGAGCCGTTCCCGCAGTTCGGCCGCGAAGGGGCCGGTCGCGCCGGGAGCGATGTGTACCTGCCACCGGTCGTGGACGAGCTCGGGCAGCGCGTACGAGCCGGGCGGCAGTTCCTGGGTGAGCAGTTCGGGCGCGTCCGGCGGTGTGCGCAACACGGCGTCCCCGGCGTCCAGGGCGTCCACCGGGCACACCGGCCCGTCCGTCTCCCCTCCGGCGCCCGGGAAGACCATGCGCACCAGATCTCCCGGGCCGAGACCGAAGACGGCGCCGCCAGGGACGAGGAAACGGCCGTGGCGGCGGACCAGCGGCAGCCGTTCGGGCTGGGCGGGTGTCTCCAGGGAGAACGGAAGCCGGCCCGACGGCCCTCCCGCGTCCGGCCACTGTGCCACGCGCTGCCCGATCCGGTCCCGGGCCCGGGCGATCAGGACGGACCAGGGCAGGGGCCGGTCGCGGGTGGCGTCGAGCAGATCGGCGAGGGTTTCGGTGAACAGGCCCTGCCGGCCGGTGCCCTGGCGGTTGGCCGCCTCGTACGCCGAACCGTGGCGGCGGCTGGCCGGCAGCCGTACGAGGTGGGGGACCAGCACCTCGGGTGTGCGGGCGTGGTCGGCGGCGCGCGCGAGACCGTCGTCGGCGGGGATCTCCGGCAGGGTACGGGACTTGAGCTGCCACTGGTCGGAGTCGCGCAGCATGCCGCCGGAGTGGCAGCAGTCCAGGATGCCGGTGACGTTGGGGGTGATCGCCGTGATCGCCCGGAAGGCGGCGGTGAGTTCCTCGGCGAGGTAGCCGCGGAAGTCGGTGGAGGTGCTCTGCCCGATGTCGACGGGGACGAGGTACTGCAGGTCGCCGTGCATCGACCCGTGGCCGGAGTAGTAGACCACCACGCCGTCCCCCGGACGTGTCTCGTGGCGCAGCCGTTCCAGGGCACCGGCGATGCCGTGGTAGCCGGCCGCGTCCTCGACGTAGGTGCGCATGCGGGTGAAGCCCCGGTCGGCGAGGACACGGCGCATCAGTTCCACGTCCGCGTGCACGCCGCTCAGCCCGTAGGTCTGGGAGCCGATCAGCACGGCCCGCAGGGTCATCTCATACCCCCACGTGGATGAAGGGCGCCCAGTGGGACGGGTGCCGGTCGTCGGTGCGCGCGGTGCGCAGCAGCGGTGCGCTGTCCCGGACCGCCGCCGGTTCCTCGGGGGCCCCGGCGAGGGCGGACAGCCGGCGGAACTCCTCGTCCCGTGCGGCCCGGTTCAGCGTGCGCACTTCGCGCTGGGCGCGGGTCAGCGCCGTGGTGACGGAGGCAGCCGGATCCTCGAGGAGGTGCCGGTAGGTCCGGGTGATGACGAGGCAGCCGGTGGCGTCGCCCACCGGCCACAGGGAGACGATCGCGTGCCGCGCACCGGTGATCAGTGCCGCCCGGGTCAGCCCGAGCACGTCCCCGCCCGCGGTGGCGGTGCCGCGTCCGGTGTTGCAGGCGGACAGCACCAGCAGGCGGGGTTCCCGTGCGACGGCCACCAGGTCGGCCATGTCCAGGACGTCGTCACCGGCGAGTGCCAGCCGGGCGCGGTGGGGCGCGAGATCGTCCACCAGCCCATGGGCGGCCAGATGGAGCACCTCGCAGCCCTCGGCGGCCCGGACGACGTGGTCGTGGGTGGCTCGGTCCCCGGTCAGCAGCCGCGGCCGGGGCAGCATACGGGCGATCGCGGCGACCTCGGCGCCCGTCCCCGGCAGTGCGGCCAGACCGCGGCGCGGATGGGTGGCCGGGGCGCCGACGAGCAGGGCGCGCGCCTCCCGCCAGGGCCGTTCGGGCGGCCGGTGCCGGGTGAGCAGCGACGCGGCCGGCAGGTAGGAGACCTCATGGGTGGCACCGAGGACGTCGCCGTTCCAGGGCAGTGCGTGGAAGGGGAGCAGCGACAGTCGCGCCGGCGGCACCACAATGACCCGTTCGTGGTGGGCGAGTTCGTCGGCGAACATCCGCAACAGCAGGTCGGCCAGCGCCGCTCCGGCGTCCTCGCCGGCGCCGGCCCCGGAGCACCAGGTGTGGAAGCGGCGGGAGGTCGCCACGAGCCCGTGGGCCCAGTGGGCGCGCCGCTCGGCCCGCAGGCGGTCATGAGTCATGGCCCAGGCGACGAGGTGCTCGTCGAAGAGGTGGTAGGTGAGCAGCAGGGTGCCCGCGGGCAGCGCGTCGGCCACCGCGGCGGCGTCCGGCAGTGCGGCCGTACGGGAGGCGGTGAGCGCGGCGGGGGCGAGCCGCAGGACATCCGCTTCGGCGGCGTCGAGGGCATGCTCCACGCTCATGACCTGCCGCAGGTCCTCCTCGGCGACCGATCCGCGCCGCGGGGCCCCGGACGCGTACCGGGATTCGGGCGCGTACCGGGATTCCGACGGGGGCCCGCTCCCGGTCCGGGTCACGCCTCTGGCGCCGGTCCCGGCCACGGCCCGGGTCCCGTTCACCGCCCGGCTCCCGGTCTCCTCCCATGCCCCGGTCTCGCTTCCGTTCCCGGCCTCGGCCCGGGTCCCGGCGCCGGTCCCGTTCCCGGCCACGGCCCGGGACTCCGCCCCGGTCCCGTTCCCGGATTCGGTCCCGGTCCCGGTCCCGCTCCCGGACTGCGAACCGCTTCCCGCCGGGGCGGGCTCCGTGTCATCCGCCGGGGCCGCGCCGTTCCGAGCGGAAGGTGTGGCTCGGCCGGGGGCGACGGGCGTGGCGTGACGGATGGTCTGCGCGCACTCCTCGAACGCCGCCGACCAGCGGACTCCGGCATGCAGCCAGGCCCGTACCGCATCGCGCGCCGCCGGGTCCGCGGCGGCGTGGTCGAGCGCGTGGACGGCGTCGAGAAAACCGGAGCGGCTGCGCTCGGCCCGGTCGAACGCCGCGGCGGCGGCATCACCCACGCTGCTCTCGTG
>NZ_JBQQBW010000069.1:0-36565 GCF_052245415.1 Streptomyces sp. 8N706
GTACTGCGGGAAGCCTTCGCAGGGACACCCGCTGCCGCCCACCCAGGGGTGAGCCCAGGACTTGGGCGAGCACTGGCCACCGGCGGGAGGGGGCCGGGGTCGTAGGGGTGGGGGTTCTGGAAACTTCCGTATATTTGTGGGCCGCCAGGCCCGTAAAGAGACGTTCCAGGACCCCCAGCCCCGGAGGCCCCGGCCACGGAACCCGCAACCACCGGCCCGCAAACCACGGGCCCAGGCCCGTTGAACCACCCCATCCCCGCCGCGAAGCACCACCACCTCCCCGGGCCCAGCGGGGCACGGCACCGTGGAACGGCCCGCCCGGCGAGGGCACGGCACCGGTATGTCCGCCGCGGACAACCCGACACACCCAGCGCTACCGAACGGAGCATGCCCCACGCCCCTCCCCGGCCCTAGCCTGCGTGAGTAAGACCACGTTCATCCCTGCGCGGGTACGACCACGTTCGCCCCCGCGTTCGACCACGTCCGACCACGTCCACTCCGGGACACCGGACATTCGGGACACCCGACACGAGCACAGGAGATCACCATGACCGCAACCGCCGGAGGCCCCTCGCTCCCGCAGGAGCGCCGCGTCGTCACCGCGATCCCCGGGCCGAAGTCGCAGGAGTTGCAGGCCCGCCGGAGCGCCGCGGTCGCCGGCGGCGTCGGGTCCGTGCTGCCGGTCTTCACCGCACGCGCGGGCGGCGGCGTCATCGAGGACGTGGACGGCAACTCGCTGATCGACTTCGGCTCCGGTATCGCCGTCACCTCGGTCGGCAGCAGCGCGGAGGCCGTCGTACGCCGCGCGTCCGCCCAGCTCGCCGACTTCACCCACACCTGTTTCATGGTGACTCCGTACCAGGGCTATGTAGAGGTCTGTGAGGAGCTCGCCAAGCTCACCCCCGGGGACCACGCCAAGAAGTCCGCGCTGTTCAACTCCGGCGCCGAGGCGGTGGAGAACGCGGTGAAGATCGCCCGCGCCCACACCAAGCGGCAGGCGGTCGTCGTGTTCGACCACGGCTACCACGGCCGGACGAACCTGACGATGGCGCTCACCGCCAAGAACATGCCGTACAAGCACTCGTTCGGCCCGTTCGCGCCGGAGGTCTACCGGGTTCCGGTCGCCTACCCCTACCGGTGGCTGACCGGCCCGGAGAACTGCGCCCAGGAGGCCGCGGCCCAGGCCATCGACATGATCTCCAAGCAGATCGGCGCGGAGAACGTGGCCGCGATCGTGATCGAGCCGGTCCTCGGTGAGGGCGGCTTCATCGAGCCGGCCAAGGGCTTCCTGCCCGCGCTGGTGAAGTTCGCCAACGACAACGGCATCGTCTTCGTGGCCGATGAGATCCAGTCCGGCTTCTGCCGGACCGGCCAGTGGTTCGCCTGCGAGGACGAGGGCATCGTCCCGGACCTGATCACGACCGCCAAGGGCATCGCGGGCGGTCTGCCGCTCGCCGCCGTCACCGGCCGCGCCGAGATCATGGACGCCGCGCACAGCGGCGGCCTGGGCGGCACCTACGGCGGCAACCCGGTGGCGTGCGCCGCGGCGCTCGGCGCGATCGAGACCATGCGCGAGCTGGACCTCAACGCCAAGGCCAAGCGGATCGAGGAGGTCATGAAGGGCCGCCTCACCGCCATGCAGGACAAGTACGACGTCATCGGCGACATCCGCGGCCGTGGCGCGATGATCGCGATCGAGCTGGTCCAGTCCGGTTCGAAGGACCCGAACCCGGAGGCGACGGCCGCGCTGGCGAAGGCCTGCCACCAGGAGGGCCTGCTCGTCCTCACCTGCGGTACGTACGGCAATGTGCTCCGCTTCCTGCCGCCGCTGGTCATCGGCGAGGACCTGCTGGCCGAGGGCCTGGACATCCTCGAGAACGCCCTCGCCGGGCTGTGATCCCTCCTGGTCCGAGTGGCTCCGTGAAGAATGTGTGGGGGGCCGATGGCGGACGGGTGATCCGTCTGTCCGGCCCGCCCCGCCTGGCGTACGGTTCCTGCAGATGAGAGAAACACCCCGCTCGCAGGGGACTGCGAGCGATGCCGAGTCGGCGCGTCCCCAGCACCGGCCCGGCCGTGCCCTCGCGCACACCGCTGGAGCCTCCGGCTCCGGAACTCCTCACCGATCGGACGGCCGCCCGCCCCACACCCCCCGGGGCGCGCGGCACACCGGTCGCAGCGGCCGCCCCGGAACTCTCCCCCCTGTTCCGGGGCGGCCGCCTTCTCTCCCCCCTCTTCTGACGGCCCTCGCTCTGCCGGCGCTGTGCGCGGTTCTCTTCGCACTGCTCACCTGGCAGGTGATGGCGCACGGCCCGCTGCTCGCGCTGGACGAGCGGCTCGGCCGGGCCCTGTCCCGTCCGCACAGCCCCTCCCCGGTCGCCGAGTTCTGCGCCGGGCTCGGCAACACGGAGGTCGGTCTGCCGGTGCTGGTCGCGGCGGTCTGCTGGTCGGCGTGGCGGGGTTTCCGGAGCTGTGGGGCCCGCGCCGAAGCCGGCCCCGACGGCGGCCGGGACGGGGCCCGGGCGCCGTCGCCGCGGCGCGTACGTCCGTGGTGGTGGCTGCCGTCGGTCGCGGCGGCTCTGGCGATGGCGGCGGTCCCGGCACTCGTCGTCCCGCTCAAGCTCTGGATCGCCCGGCCGGGACCGCTCGGGCCCGCGGAGGACTACGGCTGGTACCCCTCCGGCCACACGGCCACGGCCGCCGTCGCCTTCGGTGCGGCGGCCCTGCTCCTGCTGCCGCATGTCCGCCGCACGGTGACCCGCCGTCTGGCCGTCGCGGCCGTCCTGCTGCTGAACCTCGCGGTGGGTGCGGGGCTGGTCCGGCGCGGCTATCACTGGCCGCTGGATGTCATCGGCAGCTGGTGCCTGTGCGCCCTGCTGCTGTGGGGCGTGGCACGCGTCGTGTCCGGGAGCGTCACCGGCACGGCCGCGGAGCGGTGAGGACCTCAGGCGCGGCCGGGAGCTTGGGCATACCCGAGTCACAAGCACCGCCCCGGAGCGGGGAGGCCCGGCCACTGCCCGGAGCGGTAACGGCCACCGCAGGCGCGGACGGGACCCCGGGCATCCCCCGAGTCACCGGCGCCGCGTTCGGACTCCCGGTTCCCACGCGTCCTCGAGTCACCCCGCCTGCTCGTGCCCCCCGTACGGTCGCCCCGGGCCAGGCCTCCTGCGGGAGGCTCACGAGTCGAACCCCAGCCCGACCCGGTCCATCGCCTTCAACCAGAGGTTCCGACGCCCCCCGTTGGTGTCGGAGCGGGCCAGCGACCACTGGGTGAGGCCGATCCCCGCCCAGCGCACCGGCTCGGGCGGGAAGGGCAGCGGCTTCCTGCGGACCATCTCCGAGTCCGTGCGCTCCGTGCGTTCGCCGCCGAGCAGATCGAGCATCACCTCCGCGCCGAAGCGGCTGGCGCCCACGCCGAGGCCGGTGTAGCCGACGGCATAGGCCACCCGGCCGCCGTGGGCCGTGCCGAAGAAGGGCGAGAAGCGGGAGCAGGTGTCGATGACGCCGCCCCAGGTGTGGCTGAAGCGCACCCCTTCCAGCTGCGGGAAGCAGCGGAAGAAGTGGGCCGCGAGCTTGAGATACGTCTCCGGGCGCTGGTTGAAGTCCTCGGCGATCCTGCCGCCGTAGTGGTAGATGACGTCGTAGCCGCCCCACAGGACGCGGTTGTCGGCCGTCAGCCGGAAGTAATGGAAGTGGTTGGCGCTGTCGCTCAGGCCCTGGCGGTTCTTCCAGCCGATCGAGGCCAGCTGGTCGTCGGTCAGCGGTTCCGTCATCAGCGCGTAGTCGTACACGGGGACGACATACGGGCGGACGCGCCGCACCAGTGAGGGGAAGGCGTTGGTGCCGAGGGCGACGTGCCGGGCGAGCACCCGGCCGTAGGGCGTCCGGACGGCCATCCCCGCGCCGCTGGGGCCGAGCTCAGTGGCGCGGGTGCGCTCATGGATCCGTACGCCCAGGTCGAGGCAGGCCTGCTTGAGGCCCCAGGCCAGCCTGGCCGGATTGAGCATCGCCACACCCGTGCGGTCGAAGACTCCGCCCAGGAAGGTGGGCGAGTCCACTTCGGCCCGGACCTGGTCACGGTCCAGGAAGGGCAGGTCGGTGCCGAGCCGGGCGGCTTCCTCGGACGCCTCGAGCAGCTCGGTGACCTGATGCGGCTCGGTGGCGACGTCGATCTCGCCGGTCCGCTCGAAGTCGCAGTCGATGGCGTAACGGCTGACGGCGGACTCGATCGCGTCCAGGTTGCGCCGGCCGAGCTCCTCCAGTTTCACGATCTCCTTCGGCCAGCGGGAGAGCCCGTTGGCGAAACCGTGGGTGAGGGAGGCGGCGCAGAAGCCGCCGTTGCGCCCCGAGGCGGCCCAGCCCACCTCATGGCCCTCGATGAGGACGACATCCCGGCCGGGGTCGCGCTCCTTGGCGATGAGCGCGCTCCACAGCCCGGAGTACCCGCCGCCGACGACGAGCAGATCGCACCGCTCCTCGCCGACGAGGGCCGGGCGGGCGCGGGGTTTGCCGGGGTCGTCCAGCCAGTACGGGACCGGCTGGGCCTCGGCGAGGGACCGGACCGCACCGGACCCGGGGGCGTCTCCCCCGGAAGGACGCGTCATGGCAGCTCGTGCCATGGTTCTCAGCTCCTCTTGCGACGGTTGCCGAGCAGTTGGCCGGTGAGTACGCACAGGACGGCGACGGCGAACATCGCCGTACCGATGACGTTGATCTGCACGGGCGTCCCGCGCTGCGCCGAGCCCCACACGAACATGGGGAAGGTCACGGTCGAGCCCGCGTTGAAGTTGGTGATGATGAAGTCGTCGAAGGAGAGCGCGAAGGAGAGCAGCGCACCGGCGGCGATGCCGGGGGCGGCGATCGGCAGGGTGACCCTCAGAAGAGTCTGGAGGGGCGACGCGTAGAGGTCCTGCGCGGCTTGTTCGAGCCGGGGGTCCATGCTCATCACGCGCGCCTTGACCGCCACGACGACGAAGCTCAGGCAGAACATGACGTGGGCGATGAGGAGCGTCCAGAAGCCGAACCGCGCGCCCATGTTGAGGAAGAGCGTGCCGAGGGAGGCGCCCATGACGACTTCGGGCATCGCCATGGGCAGGAAGATGAGCGTGTTCACGGCCCCGCGGGCCCGGAAGCGGTAGCGGGCGAGCGCGAAGGCGATCATCGTGCCCAGGACGGTCGCGCCGACGGTCGCCCAGAGCGCGATGTGGAGGCTCAGGGAGAGGGAGCCGCACAGGTCGGCGACGCCGCAGGGGTCGGTCCAGGCGTCGGTGGAGAACCGCTGCCACGTGTAGTTGAACCGCCCGTTGGGCTTGTTGAAGGAGAAGACCATGACGATGACGTTCGGCACGATCAGATAGGCGAGCGTCAGCACGCCCGCGATCACCACGAGGTTGCGTCGCAGCCAGCGCATCAGACGAGGTCCTCCGTCCCGGACTTGCGGATGTAGACGGTGACCATCGCCAGGATCGCCGCCATGAGGATGAAGGACAGCGCGGCGGCCGTCGGGTAGTCGAGTACGCGGAGGAACTGCGACTGGATGACGTTTCCGACCATCTTCTGGTCGGTGGAGCCCAGCAGTTCGGCGTTGATGTAGTCACCGGTGGCCGGGATGAAGGTGAGCAGCGTCCCCGCGACGACGCCCGGCATGGAGAGCGGGAAGGTCACCTTCCGGAAGGCGGTGAAGGGCTTGGCGTAGAGATCGCCGGCCGCCTCGTGCAGCCTCACGTCGATCCGCTCCAGGGAGGTGTAGAGCGGAAGGATCATGAACGGCAGGAAGTTGTAGGTGAGTCCGCAGATCACGGCGAGCGGTGTGGCGAGGACGCGCTCGCCGTCGGTGACGCCCAGCCAGGAGGTCACGTCGAGGATGTGCAGGGCGTTGAGCGCTCCGACCACGGGGCCGCCGTCGGCCAGGATCGTCTTCCAGGCGAGCGTACGGATGAGGAAGCTGGTGAAGAACGGCGCGATGACCAGGACCAGGACCAGGTTGCGCCAGCGGCCCGCCCGGAAGGCGATGGTGTAGGCGAGCGGATAGCCGACCAGCAGACACAGCACGGTGGCGGTGCCGGAGTAGAGGACGGAGCGCAGGAACTGCGGGTAGTACTCGCTCAGCGCGTCCCAGTAGGTCGCGATGCGCCAGGTGACCTCGAAGCCCTCTTCGAGCGAGCCCGTCTGGAGCGAGGTGGAGGCCTGGTAGACCATCGGGGCGGCGAAGAAGACCAACAGCCAGACCAGGCCCGGCAGCAGCAGCCAGTACGGGACGAGGCGCCTCCGGGACGCGGCCGTGCCGGTCCGCGGGGGCGGGGCCTCGGGGGCGTGCGGGGAGGACGCGGAGGAGGCCTTCATGCCCCCTCCTCGTCGGTGCCCGCGGCGCCGACCGTCCCGTCGAGGACGGACTGGGAGGCGTCGAGGCCGAAGGTGTGGGCCGGGTTCCAGTGCAGGACGACCTCGGCTCCGGGCAGGAGCCGTACGTCCCGCTCGATGTTCTGCTCGTAGACGGCCAGCTCTCCGCCGGCCGGGCTGTCGATGACGTACTGCGTGGACACGCCGATGAAGCTCGCGTCCCTGATGCGTCCGGTGATCCGGTTGCGCCCGTCGTCGATGGACCCGGCCTCGTCGGCGTGGACCAGGGACACCTTCTCGGGGCGTACGCCGGCGAGGATCCTGCCGCCCGTACGGGCCGTGGCAGGACTGCGTCCGGCAGGCAGCCGGAGCTTGCTGTCGGCGGCCTTGAGCAGCAGATCGTCACCGGTCGCCTCGGCTATCTCGGCCTCGATGAGGTTGGAGGTGCCGAGGAAGTTGGCGACGAAGGTGGTGCGCGGACTCTCGTAGAGGTCGGCGGGGGCGCCGAGCTGCTCCACGCGTCCCCCGTTCATCACCGCGACCGTGTCGGCCATGGTCATGGCCTCTTCCTGGTCGTGGGTGACATGGACGAAGGTGATTCCCACCTCGGTCTGGATGCGCTTGAGTTCGAGCTGCATCCGGCGGCGCAGCTTGAGGTCGAGGGCGCCCAGCGGCTCGTCGAGGAGCAGCACCTGGGGGTGGTTGATCAGAGCACGGGCGACGGCGACGCGCTGCTGCTGCCCGCCGGAGAGCTGCTGCGGTTTGCGGCGGGCGTAGTCGCCGAGCTGTACGAGGTCGAGCATCTCGCCGACCTGCTTCTTCACCGATCCGACGCCGCGGCGGCGCAGGCCGAAGGCGATGTTCTCGAAGATGTCGAGATGCGGGAAGAGCGCGTAGTTCTGGAAGACGGTGTTGACCGGGCGCTTGTACGGGGGCAGGCCGGTGACGTCCTGACCGGCCAGCCGGACGGTGCCGGAGGTGGGCTCCTCCAGGCCCGCGATCATGCGCAGGGTGGTGGTCTTGCCGCACCCGGAGGCGCCGAGCAGGGCGAAGAAGGAGCCCGCGGGCACCTCGAGGTCCAGCGGCTGGACGGCGGTGAAGGAACCGTACGTCTTGCTGATCCCGGTGAGGCGGACGTCTCCGCCGCTGTTCCGGGACGAGGAGGTCTCTGTCATAGGTGGTTCCCAGGTTTCGTGAGGGCAGGGGCCGGCCGGGGCGGTCAGGCGCCGATGAGCTTGGCGAACTTCTCCTCGAACGCCGTCTCCTCCGTGGCGGAGAGCAGCCGGAACTCATGGGCCTTCGCGGTGAATTCCTCGTCCGGGAGGATGAGTGGGTTGGTGGCGAGATCCTTGTCGATCTTCACCAGCTCCTCGCGCACGCCGTCGACCGGGCACACGTAGTTGATGTAGGCGGCGATTTTCGCGGCGACCTTCGGCTCGTAGACGTAGTCGATGAAGCGTTCGGCGTTCCGCTTGTGCCGTGCCTTGTTGGGGATCAGCAGGTTGTCGGTCGACATCATGAAACCGGAGTCGGGCAGGGCGAACCTGATCGCCGGATTGTCCGCCTGCAGCTGGACGAGGTCGCCCGCCCAGGCGATACAGGCGGCGATGTCGCCCTTGTTGAGGTCGTCGATGTAGTCGTTGCCCGTGAAGCGGCGGATCTGCTTGCGGTCGACGCCCTTCTGGAGGCGGGCGATGGCGGCGTCGAAGGTGTCGGCCGTGAAGTCCTCGGGCTTCTTGCCCATGTCGAGGAGGGTCAGCCCGACGGTGTCGCGCATCTCCGTCAGCATGCCGACCCTGCCCTTGAGGCGGGGGTCCTCCAGGAGCTGGGACACGGAGGTGACCTTGCGGCCGCCGGTGGCCTTCTCGTTGTACGCGATGACGGCCGGGATACCGGTCCAGGCGTAGGAGTGGGCGCGGACCGGGTCCCAGTCGGGGCTGCGGAAGCCCTCGGCCAGGTTGGCATAGGCGGTGGGCACGTTGGACTGGTCGAGCTTCTGCATCCAGCCGAGCCGGATCATGCGCCCGGCGAGCCAGTCGGTGACGCAGATCAGATCGCGGCCGGTGTCCTGGCCGTTGGCCAGCTGCGGCTTGATCTTGCCGAAGAACTCGACGTTGTCGTTGATGTCCTCGGTGTACTTGACCGTGACGCCGGTGCGCCGCTTGAACTGCTCCAGCGTCGGCCGGCGCTTGTTGTCATCGCTGACATCGATGTACTCCGTCCAGTTGGAGAAGGTGAGCAGCTTCTCCTCGTCGGAGTGGTCGTCGGCGGCCCCGGCCTCGGCCGTACGCCCGGCGGGCGGGATGCCGCAGGCGCTCAGAGCCCCGAGCCCGCCGAGGGCGAGGGCGCCCCCGCCGGTCGCGCGCAGCAGCGACCGGCGGCTCATGGCCATACGGCCCCCGGCCATGCTCCGCCGGATGGCGGACAGCTGCGGCGCGGACAGGGTCTCTGGCTCGTACTGCTCCATGCGCTGTGCCTTTCACGGATGTCGGCCGGTGGTCAGCCGCTCTCTCGGTCAGCGGTCCCCGAAGACGGTGCGGTGCCAGTCCTTCCTGGCCACCGCGGTGTTGTCGAACATCACATGCTTGACCTGCGTGTACTCCTCGAAGGAGTACGCCGACATGTCCTTGCCGAAGCCGGAGGCCCGGTAGCCGCCGTGGGGCATCTCGCTGAGGATCGGGATGTGGTCGTTGATCCAGACGCAACCGGCCTTGATCTCCCGGGTCGCCCGGCCCGTGCGGTAGACGTCCCGGCTCCAGGCTGAGGCCGCGAGGCCGTACGGGGTGTCGTTGGCGAGCGCGAGGCCCTCGTCGTCGCTGTCGAACGGCAGCACGACCAGGACGGGCCCGAAGATCTCCGACTGGACGATCTCGCTGTCCTGGGCGGCGCCGGTCACCAGGGTGGGGAGGTAGTAGGCGCCCGTCGCGAGCTCTCCCCGCGGAGCCCGGCCGCCGGTGACCACGGTGGCGTACGACCGGGCGCGCTCCACGAAACCCGCGACACGGTCGCGCTGTCGGTACGAGATGAGCGGGCCGAGATCGGTGGCCGGGTCGAACGGGTCGCCGAGGCGGACGGTGGCCATCAGATCGGCGACACCGGCCACGAAGGCGGCGTAGAGGGGTCGCTGGACGTATGCGCGGGTGGCGGCGGTGCAGTCCTGGCCGGTGTTGATCAGGGCGCCGGCGACCGCGCCGTGCACGGCGGCCTCCAGGTCGGCGTCGTCGAACACCACGAACGGCGCCTTGCCGCCGAGTTCGAGGTGGAGGCGCTTGACGGTGCTCGTGGCGATCTCGGCGACGCGCTTGCCGACGGGCGTCGATCCGGTGAAGGAGGCCATGGCGACGTCCGGGTGGCCGGCCAGATGCTCGCCGGCGTCCCGGCCCGCGCCGCTGACGATGTTGACGACGCCGTCCGGAATACCGGCCTCGGTGGCGGCACGGGCGAACATCAGGGAGGTCAGCGGGGTCAGTTCGGCGGGCTTGAGAACGATGGTGTTGCCGGCGGCGATGGCGGGGAGGACCTTCCAGGCGGCCATCTGCAACGGGTAGTTCCAGGGGGCGATGGAGCCGACGACGCCGATCGGTTCACGGCGGATGTACGAGGTGTGGTCGCCGCTGTACTCCCCTGCGGACATGCCCTCCAGATGGCGGGCGGCACCGGCGAAGAAGGCGGCGTTGTCGACGGTGCCCGGCACGTCGAACTCGGTGGAGAGCTTGACCGGTTTTCCGCACTGGAGCGACTCGGCGTCCGCGAACTCCTCGGACTGCTCGGCGAGTACGGCCGCGAAGCGGTGCATGAGGTCGGAGCGCTCCCCCGGAGTGGCTCCGGCCCACGCGGGAAAGGCCCGCGCGGCGGCCTCGACGGCGGCGTCGACATCGGCGGTCCCGGCCAGCTCGTACGCGTACACGCTGTGGCCCGTCGCGGGGTCGACCACCGCGTGCCGGCGGC
Source organism: Streptomyces sp. 8N706 (assembly GCF_052245415.1). Lineage (NCBI taxonomy): Bacteria > Bacillati > Actinomycetota > Actinomycetes > Kitasatosporales > Streptomycetaceae > Streptomyces > Streptomyces sp. 8N706. The sequence continues at coordinate 10,285 of NZ_JBQQBW010000069.1, forward strand.
CGGACGTCCCCGGCCGCAGGTCCCCCGCGATGTACTGCGCGCCCTCCGCGAAGCGGCTCTCTGCTTGGAAGGAATGCCTCATATCGCTCTCCTCCACCTTCCCCTGGGATGGCGGTCGGCGTAGCTCCAGCTCGAATTGAAGGCTGATCCTGACAGAGCAACATGCCTTCAACAAGGGATTCCGTTGTTGCCTTTTGATTACGCGACGAAATCGGTCATTGCGTCGAGTTCGGTTCATGCCGACTGGACGAACTGTCCGGTCAGGCCGCGGTCCTTGCGGAGCGGGCGGGTCCGGCCAGGGCCGCGGTCATCGGCGCCCCGGCTCCGGAGGGACCGGCAGCGGTCCGGCACGGGCCCGCGCGAAGGACCGCCCCCGCGATGGCTCCCGGTGCGGCGTGGGCGGGTCGGGCCCGCCCGGCCGGAGCACGCGCGCGTGGAGCGGAGGAACGGGTGGGATGGGGGCCCAGGGGCGGGGGAGGCGCGGGGACAGCCTGCGGAACCGTGGCCGTAGCGGCGCGCCCCGGGTGAGCGGCGGCGGCCCGTGTCAGCGCGTGGTGGCGTACCCGTAGGGCACGGACGATGCGCTGTAGCTCTCGGTGTCCGGTCCGCCAACGGGCTCCGGGTCGTTCGAGATGTCGACGATGAGGCCGATCAGGATGGCGATGCCGCCGACGAGCGCGATCAGGCCGAGGACGAGACCGGCCAGGGCCTGTCCTCCGTTGGCCGCCTCGCCCCGCGAGGCCTTGGCCCGGCCGATGGCCCCGAAGACGATCGCCAGGACGCCGAGGAGGATACCCAGGAAGAAAGCGACGATCGAGGCCGTGCAGACGGTGCCGATGATGCCGAGCACCAGCCCGGTGATCCCCAGGCCGTTGGCCGCCCCGTATCCGGCGGGGTGCGGAGCATGGCCGTAGCCGGCGCCCGGATAGCCGGACGGGCCGACGGCGTACGGGCTGCCACTGCCGTAGGCCGTGCCGTAGCCGGTGGTGTCGTAGGGGCCGCCCGCACCGTAGGGGGAGGCGCCGCCGTACGGCCCGTAGCCGGGGGCACCGGGGCCGGTGGGGGCAATCGGGGGCGGCGGGACCGGCGAGGCCGGAGGCTGCCCGGCCGCCGGATACCGCAGGGAGGTGACCGTCGGCTGCTCCGCGACGGGCGGCGTGACCGGCCGGGGCCCGGCCGGCTGCACCGGCTGTTCCGGCGGAGCCCAGGGATCACGCGGCCCGGGCTGCTGAGGCCCCTCGGAGCTGTCGGACATGGTCCTCCCCCTTCGGATGCCCGCCATGTTACGGCCTGTGCACAGGCCCGGGACCGGCTGCCCCGGGGCCGGCCGGCCGGCGGCGGTCCACGGGGCGCCGGCGTCCGGAGGGAGGTTCTGGCGCCGAAACAGGCCCCGGTGGTGCGCCGGTCCGTGCCTACGATGATCCCTGCCGGAAGATGAGCCGTCCCCAGGAGGACCGATGCCCGATCTGCACACCTTCATCGCCGGGTTGCCCAAGGCGGAACTCCATGTGCACCACGTCGGGTCGGCCTCCCCGCGCATCGTCGCCGAGCTCGCCGCACGGCACCCCGACTCGAAGGTGCCCACCGACCCCGAGGCCCTGGTCGACTACTTCACCTTCCGGGACTTCGCGCACTTCATCGAGGTGTATCTGTCGGTCGTGGACCTGATCCGCGACGCCGAGGACGTCCGGCTGCTGACCTACGAGGTCGCCCGTGACATGGCACGGCAGAGCATCCGCTACGCCGAGCTGACCGTCACCCCGTTCAGCTCCACCCGCCGCGGCATTCCGGACGTGGCCTTCGTCGAAGCCATCGAGGACGCCCGCCGCGCCGCCGAGGCCGAACTCGGCGTGGTGCTGCGCTGGTGCTTCGACATCCCCGGCGAGGCCGGTCCGGACTCCGCCGAGGAGACCACGCGCATCGCCCTCGACCTGAGGCCGGAAGGGCTGGTCTCCTTCGGGCTCGGCGGCCCGGAAGCCGGCGTCCCCCGGCCCCAGTTCAAGCCGTATTTCGACCGCGCCATCGCGGCGGGGCTGCACAGCGTGCCCCACGCGGGCGAGGTCACGGGCCCGCAGACCATCTGGGACGCCCTCACCGAGCTCCGGGCGGAGCGCATCGGGCACGGCACCAGCGCGACGCGGGACCCCCGGCTCCTGGAGCACCTGGCCGAGCACCGCATCCCCCTCGAGGTCTGCCCCACCTCCAACATCGCCACCCGCGCCGTGGCCCACCTCGACGAGCACCCGGTCAGGGAGATGGTCGCGGCCGGTGTGCTGGTCACCATCAACAGCGACGACCCGCCCATGTTCGGCACCGACCTCAACACCGAGTACGGCGTCGCGGCCCGGCTGCTGGACCTCGATGAGACGGGCCTCGCCGAACTCGCCAAGAACGCCGTCGAGGCGTCCTTCCTCGACCAGCCGGCCAAGGCCAAACTCGCCGCCGAGATCGACGGCTACACCGCGGCATGGCTGCAGTAGCCATCGCCCACCGCGGCGACCCGTACCGGGTCCGGGAGAACACCCTTCCCTCGCTGCGCTCCGCGCTGGACCGGGGCGCGGACGCGGTGGAGGTCGACGTACGGCTCACCCGCGACGGCCGGCCCGTACTGCTCCATGACGCGACCTTGGAACGGCTGTGGGGGTACGACCGCCCGCTCGCCGACTTCACCGCGCGGGAGGTCCGGGAGCTGACCGGTGGCGGGGTCCCCCAGCTGCGCGAGGGCCTCGCGCAGATCCAGGCCACCCCCGCGGCCCGGGCGTTCATCGACCTCCCGGATCCCTCGGCGGTGCCCACGACCGTCGCCGAGGTGCGGGACTGCGGGGCCGCGGAGCGTACGTACTACTGCGGCGGGGCGAACGCCATGCTGGCCGTCCGGGCGCAGGACCGCGACGCCGAGATCGCCCTCACCTGGACGACCCTCGCCCCGCCCAGGCCGTCCCTGCTGGCGGCAATCCGCCCCCGCTGGCTCAACTACCGCTTCGGACTGCTGAGCGCGGACCTCGTCGACCGGGTCCACGCCGACGGTCTGCTGGTCGCGGCCTGGACCGCGGACACCCGCCGCACGATGACGCGTCTGCTGCGCCTGGGAGTCGACTCGGTCACCACCAACCGCATCGATATCCTGCGCAAGGTGATCGACGTGTCCGACTCGAGCAGGGCACCGGGAACGTAGTCCAGGCCCGCCGTCCTCCGGCCCCGAAGTTCAGGCCCGCTGCTCAGTCCCGGGGAAAGTCCTCGGTCGAGAGGCTCAGACCGACGACCGTGGCGGTGAGATCGACGGACTCGCCGAAGGCAACCGTCAACTCGCTTTGGTACTCCCCCTCTTTGGGGTGCATGTAGAGATGACACTTGCGCTGGTAGGGGTCGGCGATCAGGTAGACCGGCACAGCGGCCTCGGCATAGATGGTCCTCTTGCTGCCGTAGTCGTTGGCGCCCGTGCCCCTTGAGATGACCTCCAGGAGGAACTCGATGTCCTGGTAACGCCTCAGCCCCTTGCTGTCCTTCTGCGCCCCCTCCGTCAGCGCGACAAGGTCGGGCGAGAAGCCGTTGAGGCGACCTGGGAAGTCGATCCGGACATCGGACTTGAGCCGCACCCGGGGGTACGTGGCACGCAACAATGACATCCAGGATGATGTCCCAGTGGACTTCGCGTTGCGGCGACAGGTAGACGGTCCCCTCGACAATCTCGACCTTGTAGCCCTCGGGGACAGGCATGTGCTCCAGCCGCTCGAACAGTTCGTCCAAGGTCAGCTCTTCACTGTCGGCCATCTCGATCCTGTCGGTCAGCTCGACGGTCACCGTGCCGCTCCTCCCCGCTGCCCGCGTCGACACGTGGAGCCGCGTGGTCCAACGATACGCAAGTAGCCCGTTCATGTGTGCTGCCGAGCAGCGGGATGGTCACCACCCCAACTCCCGACTGCCGGGCGGACGGTCCCGTGCCCGTCGAAGTGGACGGCGGCGCTCCACGAGACGTTCCGTGGCACGCCGCCGTTCGGGAGGTCCGACCGGGCCGGTCAGCCCTCCAGGGACGTCATCACATGCTTGACGCGCGTGTAGTCGTCGAAGCCGTAGGACGACAGGTCCTTGCCGTAGCCGGACTTCTTGAAGCCGCCGTGCGGCATCTCGGCGACCAGCGGGATATGGGTGTTGATCCACACGCAGCCGAAGTCGAGGTTCTTCGACATCCGCATGGCGCGCGCGTGGTTCTTGGTCCACACCGAGGAGGCGAGGGCGTACTCGACACCGTTGGCGTACTCGACGGCCTGGTCCTCGTCGGTGAACTTCTGCACGGTGATGACGGGGCCGAAGACCTCCTTCTGGATGATCTCGTCGTCCTGGTCGAGGCCGGAGACGACGGTGGGGGCGAAGAAGTAGCCCCGGTCGCCGACCCGGTGTCCGCCCGCCTCGACCCTGGCGTGCGAGGGCAGCCGGTCGATGAAGCCGGTGACCTGGGCCAGCTGGTTGGCGTTGTTGAGCGGGCCGTAGAGCACGTCCTCGTCGTCCGGCAGGCCCGTCTTGGTGTCCTTGGCGGCCTTGGCGAGCGCCGCCACGAACTCGTCGTGGATGGACTCGTGGACGAGCACCCGGGTCGCAGCCGTACAGTCCTGGCCCGCGTTGAAGAAGCCCGCCACCGAGATGTCCTCGACGGCCTTGGGGATGTCGGTGTCCTCGAAGACGACCACGGGGGCCTTGCCGCCCAGCTCCAGATGGACCCGCTTGAGGTCCTTGGAGGCGCTCTCGGCGACCTGCATGCCGGCGCGCACGGAGCCGGTGATGGAGGCCATGGCCGGGGTCCGGTGCTCCACCATCAGACGGCCGGTGTCACGGTCGCCGCAGACGACGTTGAAGACGCCCTTGGGAACGATCCCGCCGATGATCTCGGCGAGCAGAACCGTCGAGGCCGGGGTGGTGTCGGACGGCTTCAGAACGACCGTGTTGCCCGCGGCGAGCGCCGGGGCGAACTTCCACACGGCCATCATCATCGGGTAGTTCCACGGCGCGACCTGGGCGCAGACGCCCACCGGTTCGCGCCGGACGATGGAGGTCAGACCCTCCATGTACTCGCCCGCCGACCGACCCTCCAGCAGCCGTGCCGCCCCCGCGAAGAAGCGGATCTGGTCGACCATGGGCGGGATCTCCTCGGACCGGGTGAGGCCGAGGGGCTTGCCGGTGTTCTCGGACTCGGCGGCGATGAGCTCCTCGGCCCGCGCCTCGACCGCGTCGGCGATCTTCAGCAGCGCCTTCTGGCGCTCGGCCGGTACGAGGTCGCGCCAGGCCGGGAACGCGGCCTCGGCGGCGGCCATGGCGGCGTCCACGTCAGCGGTGCCGGACAGCGGAGCCGTGGCGTACGCCTCGCCGGTGGCCGGATTGACCACCTCCGTGGTCCGCCCGTCGGCGGCGTCCCGGAACTCCCCGGCAATGTAGTTACGGAGCTTGCGCATCCGTCCCAGCTCGGTGGTCACGTGCCACCCTCCTGTCAGCGATGTCCAATGGGTGAGACACTCCCACCCTAGCCGCTCAGGTGACGCTTTCGACATACCCGCCACCCCTGCATCTACGAAATCAGTAAGTTCCGAAGGCGTAGACAACGGATTTCATTGAATGAGGGTTGCCAGGCAGTCGAGTCCTCATGCACAGTGTTCCGCGTGGCCACTCGTACTCGCGACACCAAGGGCATGAACGGCAGCGCGCCGCTCGACGCCGTCTCCCTGGCGATCATCGAACAGCTCCAGGAGGACGGGCGCCGGCCGTACGCGGCGATCGGGAAGGCCGTCGGCCTCTCCGAGGCAGCCGTGCGGCAGCGCGTACAGAAGCTGCTCGACCAGGGCGTGATGCAGATCGTCGCCGTGACGGACCCGCTCACCGTGGGCTTCCGGCGCCAGGCGATGGTGGGCATCAACGTCGAGGGTGATCTCGACCCGGTCGCGGACGCCCTGACCGGGATGGACGAGGTGGAGTACGTGGTCATCACCGCGGGCTCGTTCGACCTCATCGTGGAGATCGTCTGCGAGGACGACGACCACCTCCTGGAGATGATCAACAAGCGGATCCGCACGCTTCCCGGCGTGCGCTCCACCGAGAGCTTTGTCTACCTCAAGCTCCGCAAGCAGACCTACACCTGGGGAACCAGATAGCCATGAGCGCCGACGCCGCTTCGCAGACCAGCACCTCCAAGAGGGCGTACGACCACCTGTGGATGCACTTCACCCGCATGGCGTCGTACGAGAACGCCCCCGTGCCGACCATCGTCCGCGGCGAGGGCAGCTACATCTACGACGACAAGGGGAAGAGGTACCTCGACGGCCTCGCGGGCCTGTTCGTGGTCCAGGCCGGGCACGGCCGTCAGGAGCTGGCCGACGTCGCCGCCAAGCAGGCCGCGGAGCTCGCCTTCTTCCCGGTGTGGTCCTATGCCCACCCGAGCGCCGTCGAGCTGGCCGAACGCCTGGCGCACTACGCCCCGGGAGACCTCAACAAGGTCTTCTTCACCACCGGGGGCGGTGAGGCCGTCGAGACCGCCTGGAAGCTGGCCAAGCAGTACCACAAGCTCACCGGCAACCCCACCAAGTACAAGGTGATATCACGGGCCGTTTCCTATCACGGCACCCCGCAGGGCGCCCTGTCCATCACCGGTCTGCCGGCGCTGAAGGCCCCCTTCGAGCCGCTGGTCCCCGGCGCGCACAAGGTGCCGAACACCAACATCTACCGCGCGCCCATCCACGGCGACGACCCTGAGGCCTTCGGGCGCTGGGCCGCCGACCAGATCGAGCAGCAGATCCTGTTCGAGGGCCCGGAGACCGTCGCCGCGGTCTTCCTGGAGCCGGTGCAGAACGCCGGCGGCTGCTTCCCGCCGCCGCCCGGCTACTTCCAGCGCGTCCGCGAGATCTGCGACCGGTACGACGTCCTCCTCGTCTCCGACGAGGTCATCTGCGCCTTCGGCCGCCTCGGCACGATCTTCGCCTGTGACAAGTTCGGCTACGTCCCCGACATCATCACCTGCGCCAAGGGCATGACCTCGGGCTACTCCCCGATCGGCGCGGCCGTCGTCTCCGACCGGATCGCCGAGCCGTTCTACCAGGGCGACAACACCTTCCTGCACGGCTACACCTTCGGCGGTCACCCGGTCTCCGCCGCGGTGGCGCTGGCCAACCTCGACCTCTTCGAGCGCGAGGGCCTGCCCCAGCATGTGCTGGACAACGAGTCGGCGTTCCTGTCGACCCTGCGGAAGCTGCACGACCTGCCGATCGTCGGCGACGTCCGCGGCAACGGCTTCTTCTACGGCATCGAGCTGGTGAAGGACAAGGCGACCAAGGCGACCTTCAGCGCCGAGGAGTCCGAGCGCGTGCTCTACGGCTTCGTGTCGAAGAAGCTGTTCGAGTACGGCCTGTACTGCCGCGCCGACGACCGCGGCGACCCGGTCATCCAGCTCTCCCCGCCGCTGATCGCGGACCAGTCGACCTTCGACGAGATCGAGCAGATCGTCCGTCAGGTGCTCACCGAGGCCTGGACGAAGATCTGACCCGGCGCCGCCCTCGCGGCGTTCCGGCTCCGGCCCTGCGGCCCTACCCTCGTGGTCCCCCTCCCTCCATGGGGCGGGCCGGAGCCGTGTCCGGACGCGTGGTCAGCTCCGGAACCACTTGAGGGCGAACCAGAGGTCCATCCGGACGTCCGGATCCCCCAGATCGGTGCCGAGCAGCTCCGCCGCGCGCGCGATGCGCTGCCGGACCGTGTTGCGGTGGATCTCCAGAGCGACCGCCGTCCGGTCCCAGCTGCCATGCAGCGACAACCAGACGCGCAGCGTCTCGGCCAGCGCCGGTGAGGCGTCGAGCGGGGCGAGCCGGGCGCGGGCCAGTGCACGCGCCTCCTCCGGGGCGACGAGCGAGACGACCCCGGTGCCGGAGTCGGCCCGGTGCCGTACGAGAGGGGCGCGTTCCGCCATCGCGCGCCGCAGTGCGCGCGCGGCCTCGGCGTCTCCGCGCGCCAGCTCGTCCGCGGGCACGGGGGGACTCACCCCCAGCGTCCAGCCGGCCTGGGTCTCCACCGGGCCGCTGCCGGGCACCAGAGCCCGCAGGGTGTCCCCGTCGAGATCGATCAGCGAGGTGCCGAGCCCGGCCGCGAGCTCCGCGGCCCACAGCGGCTCTCCCGACCTCGCCCGGCCGCGCCGCCGCCCGTGGACCACCGTCCACCGGCCGCCAGGGGCAGGGTCCGGAGCGGGCCCGCCCGCGGCCCGGGACCGCTCGCCCCCCGATTCCCCGGCTGCGCCGGCGGGTGCGTCCGGGCGCGCCGACGGGCCCGTCTCGCGTGCGGCGCCCCGGCCGGAGTCCCCGAGCAGCGGCGCCACCACCGCCGGTTCCGCCCCCAGCATCAGCCGGACCAGCGCCGCCGTACGGTCGGCCTCGGCGCCGCCGGCGCGGGGACCGGTCAGCAGGGACAGCAGGACGACCGCGACCCCGGCGATCGCGCCGTCGACCGCGTCGCGGCGGGCGGCGCACACGCCCAGGGCCAGCCGCCCGCCCGAGGGCTCCGGACCCGGCAGTCCGTACGCGCTCAGATGCAGCTCACCGGCCGTACCCGCCGCCGAGGACGGTCCGCGGCGCAGCCGTGCGGCGAGCGAGGCCACCGCCGTACGGACCTCCCGCTCCGGACGCGTACCGGCCGCGGACAGCTCGGTGCCCTCGGGCCCGAGCAGCACCGCCCACCCGCCCAGGTGCTGGGCGAGCTGTCGGAGCACGGCCGGTACCGGGTGCGCCCGGGCGGCGGCGCCCGCCAGCGCCTGCTGGGCCTCGGTCATCCGGCGCAGCTCATGGTGGCGCCGCTCGGCCATGGCCTGCCACATCGCTCGGGCGACCGCCGTGAAGGGGGTCTCCCGGGGCACTTCGACGAGCGGCAGACCGTAGGTGTCGCAGGCCTCCACCAGCGCCCTGGGCACCGTGTCGTGGACCGGCGCGACGCCGAAGCCGAGCGCCGCCGCGCCCGCCTCGACGGTGCGGGAGACGTAGTGGTCCCAGTAGGTCCCGGTCCCCTCGGTGGACGGGCAGTGGACCCCGGCGCTGAGCAACAGCTCTCCGCCGAGCAGATACGGGACGGGATCCTCCATCTCACTGGTGTGCACCGCGTACACGGATGTGTCTCCGCGCGGGCCCGCGACCTGGCGCAGTCCGAGGCCGGGCTGGTCGAGCAGGATCGCGAGCGGGACGGGAACGGTGGGCGGCACGATGTCGGCCATCGCCGGAACCCCCTGGATGGTTCGTACGTTCCCAGCAGCTGCTGATAGAGGAAACGTACACTTTTCGGCCACGTCGGCGACACCTAGGGTCACACCGCAGAAAGCCCGCCTTATTCCACGGACACGTATCGGACCAAGGAGCGCCCATGGCTGTCGACTACGCGGTGATCGTCATCTATCTGGCGGGCATGCTCGCCGTGGGCTGGTGGGGCATGCGCCGCGCCAAGTCCAAGAGCGAGTTCCTGGTCGCCGGACGCCGGCTCGGTCCGGCGATGTACTCCGGCACGATGGCCGCGATCGTCCTCGGCGGCGCCTCCACCATCGGCGGCGTCGGGCTCGGCTACCAGTACGGGCTCTCCGGCGCTTGGCTGGTTTTCACCATCGGCTTCGGACTGCTGGCGCTGAGCATCTTCTTCTCGGCCCGCATCTCGCGGCTGAAGGTGTACACCGTCTCCCAGATGCTGGATCTGCGCTACGGCGGCTCCTCCGGGCTCATCTCCGGTGTGGTGATGTGGTCGTACACGCTGATGCTCGCGGTCACCTCGACCATCGCCTACGCCACCATCTTCGATGTGATCTTCGGGCTCGACCGGGTCCTCGCGATCATCCTCGGCGGCACGATCGTCGTCTGTTACTCGACCCTCGGCGGCATGTGGTCGATCACTCTCACCGACATGGTCCAGTTCGTCGTCAAGACGGTCGGCGTGCTGCTTCTGCTGCTGCCCATCGCGGTGATCAAGGCCGGCGGCTTCGCGCAGATGCAGGCCGAGCTGCCGGACGACTACTTCTCCCCCATGAGCATCGGTGCGCAGACGGTCTTCACCTATGTACTGATCTACTCCTTCGGCATGCTCATCGGGCAGGACATCTGGCAGCGGGTCTTCACCGCACGCAGTGACAAGGTCGCCAAGCACGCCGGCACCGCGGCGGGCGTGTACTGCCTGGCGTACGCCGTCGCGGGCTCGGTGATCGGCACCGCGGCAAAGGTCCTCTACCCGAACCTCACCAGCGCCGACGACGCCTTCGCCACCATCGTCAGGGACGCCCTGCCGATCGGGGTGAAGGGCCTGGTCCTCGCCGCCGCGCTGTCGGCGGTCATGTCGACCTCCTCGGGCGCGCTCATCGCGTGCGCGACCGTCGCCAACAACGACATCTGGCAGCGCCTGCGCGGCGCCGTGACGCGTACCGACGACGGCGGGCCGCACGACGAGGTGAAGGGCAACCGGGTCTTCATCGTGCTCATGGGCGCCGCGGTGATCGTCATCGCGATCCTGCTCAACAACGTCGTCGAGGCGCTGACGGTCGCCTACAACCTGCTGGTCGGCGGACTGCTCGTGCCGATCCTCGGCGGGCTTCTGTGGAAGCGCGGCACCGGCACGGGCGCACTCGCCTCGGTCGGTGTGGGCGGCCTGACCGTCATCGCGCTCATGGCGTCGAAGGGCATCCTCGCCAACGAGCCCATCTACTACGGGCTGCTGGCCTCGCTCGCCGCCTACGTGGTGGTCAGCCTGGCCACGAAGCCCACGGATCCTGCGGTGCTCGCCGCCTGGCGCAAGCGCCTCGCGGGCGGGACCGAGCCCGCCGGGACCGTGGCCGAAGAAGAGACGGCGCCCGCCACCACCGGCGCCTGAGCCCCGCCCCGGGCGGAGCCTTCCGGCCCCGCCCGGGCACGCCGCGGAGGGAGCCGGCACCGGCGGGCGCATCGCGTCCCCCGGTGCCGGCGATCCCGTCCGCGCCGCCGGGCTCCCCAGTCCGTGGCACCTCGTATCACACCTCCGCCGCACCCCAGCGGGTCGGCAACCGCACAGGAAGGCTCATCCGATGAGCAGCGCGCAGCCGCGCAATGGCGGCGACCTCGTCGTCGAATCCCTCACCGCGCTCGGCGCGACCACCGTCTTCGGGCTGCCGGGACAGCACGCGCTCGGCACCTTCGACGCGCTGCGCCGCTCGTCGCTGGAGTACATCGGGCTGCGGGTGGAGAACAACGCGGGGTTCGCCGCCGACGCCTTCGCCCGGGTGACCGGGGGTGTGGCGCCGCTGCTCGTCTCGACCGGACCGGGCGCGCTGATGACCCTCGCCGCGCTCCAGGAGTCGGCGGCGGCGTCCGCGCCGGTGCTGGGCATCAGCAGCCAGGTGCCGACCGCCGGTCTCGGCGGCGGCCGCAAGGGTTATCTGCATGAACTCACCGACCAGAAGGCCTCCTTCCGCGATGTGGTGAAGTCCGTGCACACCGTGCGTACGGCGTCGCAGATCCCCTCGGCGCTCGCCGCGGCCTGGGCATCCGCGCTCGAGGCACCCAGCGGGCCGGTGTGGGTGGAGATCCCGCAGGACGTCCTGCTCGCGCCGGTGTCCGTACCGCCGGTGCTCTCCCTGCGCGCCGCTCCGTCCCAGCTCGAGCCCCGCTGGGAGCTGATCACCGAGGCCGTACGGCTGCTGGACGAGGCGGAGCGTCCGGTGCTCCTGGCGGGCGGCGGTGTGGTGCGCTCCGGGGCGCAGGAGGAACTGCGGGCGCTGGCCGAGGCGTTGGACGCGCCGGTCGCCACCACCTTCGGCGGCAAGGGCGCGTTCCCGTGGGAGCACCGGCTCTCGCTGCAGTCCTGGCTGGAGGACCGGCACACCACCGACCTCCTGGAGGAGGCCGATGTCCTCCTCGTCGTCGGCTCGGGTCTCGGTGAACTCTCCTCGAACTACCACACGTTCGCGCCTCGGGGCCGCGTCATCCAGATCGAGGCCGACCTCGGCAAGCTGGAGTCCAACCACCCGGCGCTCGGCATCCACGCCGACGCCCGGCTCGCGCTGGACGCGCTGGCCTCCAGGGTCACGCGACGCCCCGAGGGCGACGGAGCCAAGGCCGCCGCCGGCCTGCTGGCCCGCGTACGGGACCGCATCGAGGTGCAGGATCTCGACCTGGAACAGCGTGTGCTGGCCACCGTGCGGAACGCCCTGCCGGACGCGGCGCCCACCTTCTGGGACATGACGATCCTGGCGTACTGGGCGTGGTCCGCGTTCGACCCGCGCGACGGCGCCATGCACACCGCCCAGGGCGCGGGCGGCCTGGGATACGGCTTCCCCGCCGCACTCGGCGCCGCCGCGGCGGACCGTTCGACACCGGTACTGGCCGTCTCCGGCGACGGTGGCGCGATGTACTCCATCGCCGAGCTCGCCACGGCCCGGCAGTACGGCCTGCCCGTCACCTGGCTGATCGTCGACGACGGGGGCTACGGCATCCTCCGCGAGTACATGACCGACGCCTTCGGCGAGGCCACCGCCACCGAGCTGGCCCGGCCCGACTTCGTGGCGCTCGCCGAGTCGTTCGGCGTCCCCGCCGTGCGCACCTCGGCCGACCGGCTGGGCGAGGATCTGACGGCGGCCCTGGCGGCGCCGGGTCCGTCGGTCGTGGTCCTCCCGGCGGTTCTGCGGATGTTCGCTCCGACGCATCTGACGGACGACATCTGACACTCGGACAAATCGGCTCATATGAGTCCGTTCGGAGGAACCTCGGCCCCGCACGGACCGTGGGAGAGGCCTCACGCGCGCCCGAGCCTTACGGTGCGAGTGACCGATTGGGCTCATGTTCGTTCACCCGGTCAGGGGAACGGACTGTCGTAGGTAAGCCGAGGTGTTCATCATGGAGGCCCCGCCGGACAACGACGTGCTCTGGGCACGCTCCTTGCACTACGCGCACAGTGGCTCCCCCGCGCTCGCCGGCGTCTCCGTCGGCGTCCGGGAGGGCGAGATCCTGGCCGTCACCGGGCCGCGGGGCAGTGGCAAGACGACGCTGCTCCAGTGCCTGTCGGGGCAATTGGCGCCGCAGAGCGGCGAGGTGTGGTTCAACAGCGCCCCGGTGCACACGCTCGGCCGGCTGGGACGGGAGCGGCTGCGCCGGGACCGCTTCGGCTGGATCGACCCCGAGCCGCACCTGGTCCCCGAGCTGACCGGCTGGGAGAACGCCGCGCTGCCCCTGCTGCTGCGCGGCACCCCGCACCGCGCCGCCAGAACGGCCGCCAAGGAGTGGCTGGAACGGCTCGACGTCGGCGACTGCGCCCGCAAGCGGCCCGCCGGGCTGCTCCAGGCACAGCGCCAGCGCATCGCGATCGCCCGCGCTCTCGCCGGGGACCCGTCGGTGCTCTTCGCCGACGAGCCGTCCGCGCCGCTGCACCGGGCGGACCGTGCGCATGTGCTGCGCACACTCACCACCGCGGCGCGCTCGCACCACATCACCGTCGTCCTGGCCACCCATGACGCCGAGGTGGCCGCCCTCGCGGACCGCACCGTCGGGCTGGTGGACGGCAGGCGGGTCAGTGGCGTTCCGGCCCCCGACGCGGAGGGCAGGGCGGCCGCGTGCTCGCTCTCCGTCTAGCCCGCGGCACCCATCCGCTGGTCCTGCTGCGCCGGCTGCTCGTCGCCGGGGCGTCCGCCGGGGCCGGCTTCCTGCTGCTGTCCACGTTCGGCTACGCGATCGGTCACCCGGACGAAGCGGCCGGCTCGGCCGTACGACTCCTGTGGTGTGTGGTGCCCCTGGCCGCGGTCGTACAGCTCGCCGTGGCCGTGGCTCGTACGGACCCGGGGGCGCGCCCGCAGCCCGGCCTGTCCTCGGCCGGTTTCGGGCCGGTGCGCCTGGCTCTGCTGGCGGCCGTGTCCACCGCCGTCTCCTGCACCCTCGGCAGCGTGTTCGCACTGTTGGCCTTCCTGCTCCTGCGGGGGGACCTGGGCCCTCTGCCCTCCGACGGCGAAGCGGCCGAACAGCTCGGGGGCGGCGAGCCCGCGCCCTTCGCGGCGGTGGTCACCCTGCTGTTCGTGGCGCCCGCGCTGGCGGCCACGGCCGGAGCGATCGCCCTGCGCCCGCGGAAGCGGCGCCCCGCCTCGTCGCCCGACCCGCAGCAGCCGGCGGCCGCCCAGCAGAACTCCAACGCCCGGGCGACGGTCTCCACGGGCCTGCCCTGGGGCGTCGCGCTGACGGCGGCGGGAATCGCCCTCGGGTCGTACGCGGGCAGCACCACGCCACCGTCCTCCGAGGGTCTGTTCCCCCTCCCCGGCCGTCTGGACTCCATCCCGCCGGGTGTGGTCGGCGGCTGGGTGCTGATCGCGACGGGCCTGGTGCTCGCCTGTCCCGGCCTCACCCATCTGTGCGGACGACTGCTGGCGGCGGGGCGCCCCGGCGCGCTGCGGCTGCTGTCCGGGCGCGTCCTCCAGGAGGAGGCGCACCGGATCGGGCGCCCCCTCGGGGTGCTGTGCGCGGTCACCGCAGGTGCGCTGGCCGCGAACCGGCTGTACGGGACGGCGCCCCTCGCCTCCGGGGACCGGCCGTTCGGCCCGCTGACGGGGATCGGGGCGGCGATCGTGATGGCCTGTGCCACCGCGACCGTGCTCACCGCCGCGCTGGAGACCAAGGGGGCCCGCACCGACACGACGGCGGCGCTGCTGCGGCTCGGTGCCTCGGCGGGCATGCTGCGCCGTGCGGCGGCCCTGCGCGGCGGGGTGATGGTGGCCGTACTCTCACCGGTCACCTGGGCCGTCGCGGAGCTCGCCACCCTGCCCCTGGCCCGCTGACGGCCCTCCCTCCCCTGCGGTGACCGGGCATCCGGTGCCACCTGCCGGACCGTCCGTGACCACGGGATCGCATCCTTCGAGGCCGGCGGACTGGGTCCTGTAGTTGCGAGAGCCGGACGTGGCTGCTGCCCGCGGCTGAACTGCCGTCAGCCGGCGTGCCCCGCGGAGACCGGCTCGTCCAGCAGCACCACGTCCGACGCGATGAAGGCGGCGCCCACCGTGGCGCCCGGCTCCGGGGCGTCCCGCAGGGCGCACGCCGCTTCCAGGCGTGGCCCGTGTTCCGGCTCCAGGATCAGCGCGACATGGTTGCCCCGGAAGGTCCGCGCCGCCACCGTGCAGGGCAGGCCCTCCGTCACCGGGGTGAGCCGTACGCCCGCCGGGCGTACGAGCAGCCGGGAGGCGCCCTGCGCGGAGCCCGGGGGCACCGGCACCTTCCCCCAGGGCGTGTCGGCCACTTCACCGAGCACGGTGGCGGCGACCACGTTGTCGAAGCCGAGGAACCGCGCCACGAACTCCGAGGCCGGCCGCTGCCACACCTCCAGTGGCGTCCCGGTCTGCGCGATCCGCCCGTCCCGCATCACCACCACCCGGTCGGCCAGCGCGAACGCCTCCCCCTGGTCGTGGGTGACGGCGAGCACCGTGGTCCCCAGCCGGTGGAACAGCTCGCGCAACTCGACGACCAGCCGTTCCCGCAGGCTCCGGTCGAGCTGGCCCAGCGGCTCGTCCAGCATCAGCAGCTTCGGCCGGGGTGCCAGGGCACGGGCCAGGGCCACGCGCTGCTGCTCCCCGCCGGACAGCGCGGCGACCGGCCGCCGCTCGGCACCCGGCAGGCCGACCAGATCGAGCAGTTCGGCGACCGTACGCTCCCGCTCGGCCCGTCCGACGCGGTGCATCCGCAGCCCGAACGCGACATTGCCGCCCACGTCGCGCTGGGGGAAGAGCTGATGATCCTGGAACATCAGGCCCACCCCGCGCCGGTGCGCGGGCACACCGGTGCGGTCGCGCCCGGAGAGGATCACCGCTCCGCTGTCCGCGCGCTGCAGTCCGGCCACCACGCGCAGCAGGGTGGACTTGCCGCTGCCGCTGGGGCCCAGCACACAGACCGTCTCGTGCTCGGCGACCTCCAGGTCCACCGCGTCGAGCGCGGTGCGCTCGCCGAAACGGACGGTCACCTCCTCCAGCCGCAGCAAGGCCATCTAGAACTCCCCGGAACGGTCGGGGCGCAGGCGCTCCAGCGCCAGCAGAGCACCCGCGCACACCAGCATGAGAATGGTGCTCAGGGCCATCGCCTGCCCGTAGTTCAACTCCCCCGCGCGGCCCAGGAACCGGGCCACCGCCACCGGGAGGGTCGGGTTGTCCGGACGGGCGATGAACACGGTCGCT
This sequence comes from Streptomyces sp. 8N706, assembly GCF_052245415.1. NCBI lineage: Bacteria > Bacillati > Actinomycetota > Actinomycetes > Kitasatosporales > Streptomycetaceae > Streptomyces > Streptomyces sp. 8N706. The sequence goes on from NZ_JBQQBW010000069.1 coordinate 26,444, forward strand.
CCGAACTCCCCGAGGGAGATCGCGAAGGCGAAACCGGCCGCCACCAGCAACGCCCGCCGCACCAGCGGCAGATCCACCTCCCGCCAGGCCCGCAGCGGAGAGGCGCCGAGAACCGCCGCGGCTTCCCGCAGCCGGACGTCCACGGCCCGGAGTACCGGCAGCATGGTGCGCACGACGAACGGCACGCCCACCAGCGCCTGGGCGAGGGGCACCAGGAACCACGAGGCACGCAGATCCAGCGGCGGCTCGTCCAGCGCGATGAGGAAGCCGAAGCCGACGGTCACCGCGGAGGTGCCCAGCGGCAGCATCAGCAGCGCGTCGAACCCCCGGATCAGCCTCACGGCGCCTCCGGCGGCATGCGGGGCGCGGCCCTGCGGGTCGAGCACGGGCCCCGCGGCCCGGCGGGTTCCACCGCGGACGGCGGCGCGCCGCCCCCTGACGACGCCGCGGTCACTGCTCTCCCGCTCCCGCGCCGTCCCCGCTCTCCGCCCCGGCGCGCCCTCCGGCCCACCCGCGCGGGTCAGCGCCGCGGCCGCGAGCCCGCCCACCACCAGGGCGATCACGGTCGCCACCGCCGCGTACCGCAGCGAGTTCCAGACGGCCTGCAGCGGCGCGACGACGAAGGTCCCGCCGCCGGCGGCGGAGGACTCCAGAGCCCGGTAGAAGGCCAGTCCGTACCCGTCGGGCCCGGCGAGGGAGCGCTCCACCAGCACGCCCAACGGCACCACGATCAGCAGCGCGACCACGGCGAGCACGCTCCCGAGCAGGGCCCACTGTCCCGGTCCCCGCGGCCGCCGGGCGGTGGAGGCCGCGTCGACGAGCTTCAGGGCGGACTCCCGGCGCCGTACGGTCCACCCGTGCACGGCGAGGATGGCGGCCACGGCGGCGAACTGCACCAGCGTCAGAACGGCGGCCGTCGGAAGGTCCAGCAGCTGCGCGGTCTGCCGGTAGATCTCCACCTCCAGGGTGGAGTAGCGCGGGCCGCCGAGGATCTGGACGGCGCCGAAGGAGGTGAAGGTGAAGAGGAAGACCATCAGGGCGGCGGCGGCCACGGACGGGGCGAGCGCGGGCAGGGTGACCCGGCGCCATGCCGCGAACCGGCCGGCGCCGAGCACCCGGGCTGCCTCCTCCTGCCGAGGGTCGAGCTGGGACCACAGGCCGCCGACGGTGCGGACCACCACGGCGTAGTTGAAGAAGACGTGCGCGAGCAGGATCGCCCAGACCGTGGTGTCGAGCCGGACGCCCCAGAGCTGGTCCAGCATCCCGCCACGCCCCAGCAGCGCCAGGAACGCCGACCCGGCCACGACGGTCGGCAGGACGAACGGCACGACCACGACAGCCCGCAGCAGCTGCTTGCCGGGGAAGTCGAACCGGGCGAAGACGTATGCCCCGGGCAGCGCGATCGCCAGGGTCAGCCCGGTCGAGGCGGCCGCCTGCCACAGGGTGAACCACAGCACGTGCAGCAGCTCCGGTTCGGCGAGGACCTCGCCGATCCGGCCGGCCTGCCAGCGCCCGCCTTCCCGCAGGCCCCGCCCGACGATGGCGGCCACCGGATAGCCGAAGAAGACGCCGAAGAACGCGACGGGCACGGCCATCAGGGCAAGACGCACCACTGTCCCGGAGCCCGGCCGCCGCGCGTCGCGCCGACCGGGCCCGCGGAGCGCTCTTACCGCAGAACGAGCGAGGACCACTGCTCGACCCACTGCTCACGGTTGGCGGCGATCTTCTCCGGGGGCAGGGTCTCCGGGTGCTCGACCTTCACCCCGTACGTGGTGAACACCTCCGGCAGCTCGGCGCCCCGGAGCACCGGGTTGACGAACATCTGCAGCGGCACGTCCTCCTGGAAGCGCTCGCTGAGCAGGAAGTCGAGCAGCGCCTTGCCACCCTTCTCGTTCTTCGCCCCGTCCAGCAGTCCGGCGAACTCGACCTGCCGGAAGCAGGTACCGGTCGCGACGCCCGTCGGGGCCTTCTCGGGCCTCGGCTTCAGGTTCACCACCTCGGCGGACGGGCTGGAGGCGTAGGAGACGACGAGCGGCTTGTCGCCCTTGCCCTTGCCGCCGGCGGAGCCGGAGAAGCGGTCGTTGTAGGCCTGCTCCCAGCCGTCGACCACCTCGACGCCGTTGGCCTTCAGCTTCTTCCAGTAGCCCCGCCAGCCGTCGTCCCCGTACTTCGCGGCGGTGGCCAGCACGAACGCCAGTCCGGGGGAGGATGTGGCCGCGTTCTCGGTGACCAGCAGGTTCCTGTAGCGCGGCTTGACCAGGTCGTCGAAGGTACGCGGCGGGGCCAGCTTCTTGTCGGCGAAGTACTTCCGGTCGTAGTTGACGCAGATGTCCCCGGTGTCGACGGGAGTGACCCGGTGCCTGCCCGCGTCGAGCTGCACCTCGCGGTCCACCCGCGCCAGCCCCTTCGCCTCGTACGGCGTGAACAGATCCTTGTCGAGGGCGCGGGAGAGCAGTGTGTTGTCCACACCGAAGAAGACGTCCCCGCGGGGGTTGCCCTTGGAGAGGATCTCCTGGTTCACGGCCGCGCCCGCGTCACCGCCGCGCAGCACCTTCACCCGGTAGCCGGTCTTCCTGGTGAACTCCTTCAGCACCGCGTCCGAGGCGAGGAACGAGTCATGGCTGACGAGCGTGACGGTCTTCGACGCCGGACCGCCGCTCCCGGAACCACCCGACCCGCCGCAGGCGGCCAGCCCCGATATCCCGAGGGCCGCGGTGAGGGCGGTGGCGGTGACTCTGGTGGCGACGGCCTTGGTGGTGGTGTTCACTGAGTTTCCTCCTGGCTGCGTTCTCCGGGACCGGACCGGCTCCGGACCCCCGCCCAGGAAGAGACGCGGCCCCGCCCGGCGCCGTACGGAAACGGCTGCCCGGCGGGGCGCAACAGCATGAGTGGTGACCGAACTCCCTACGCCGGAATGACCCGGTTCAGGTTCGAGGGTCTGCGGCCTGACGATGCCGCACTCTCAGCGCTGTGGCGCTCCCCTGTCGGAATGTGCGTTTGTTCGATCACACACTAGCAACCGGCCCCGGCCCGGAACCCGGGACGGGTCGCTCAGCGTTCGGAGGCCGCCAGCTGACCGCAGGCCCCGTCGATCTCCTGGCCGCGGGTGTCCCGTACGGTCACGGGCACCCCGTGTGCCTCCAGCGCGGCCACGAACGCCTTCTCGTCCTCGGGCCGGGACGCCGTCCACTTCGAGCCCGGGGTGGGGTTGAGCGGGATGAGGTTGACGTGCACCCCGTGACCCTTGAGGAGACGGCCGAGCAGGTCCGCCCGCCATGCCTGGTCGTTGATGTCCCTGATCAGGGCGTACTCGATGGAGATCCGGCGGCCGGACCTCTCCGCGTACTCCCAGGCCGCGTCCAGGACCTCGCGGACCTTCCAGCGCGTGTTCACGGGCACCAGGGTGTCGCGGAGCTCGTCGTCGGGCGCGTGCAGGGAGACCGCGAGGCGGCACTTCAGGCCCTCGTCGGCGAACCGCAGCATCGCGGGCACGAGACCGACCGTCGAGACGGTGATCCCGCGCTGGGACAGGCCCAGCCCGTCGGGCTCGGGGTCGGTGAGGCGGCGGATCGCGCCGAGGACCCGGTTGTAGTTGGCCAGCGGCTCGCCCATGCCCATGAAGACGATATTGGACAGCCGTGCGGGCCCGCCGGCGATCTCCCCGTCGCGCAGGGCCCGCATACCGTCGACGATCTGGTGCACGATCTCGGCGGTCGACAGATTGCGGTCCAGCCCCGCCTGGCCGGTGGCGCAGAAGGGGCAGTTCATGCCGCAGCCCGCCTGGGAGGAGATGCACATGGTCACCCGGTCCGGGTAGCGCATCAGCACGGACTCGACGAGCGTGCCGTCGAAGAGCCGCCACAGGGTCTTACGCGTGGTGTCGGCGTCGCAGGAGAGGTGCCGCACCACGGACATCAGCTCGGGCAGCAGTTCGGCCGCCAGCTTCTCGCGGGCCGCCGCGGGGATATCCGTCCAGGCCGCCGGGTCGTCGGTGTAGCGGGCGAAGTAGTGACGCGACACCTGGCCGGCGCGGAAGGGCTTCTCTCCGATGGCGGCGACAGCCTCGCGGCGCTCGGCGGGGGTGAGGTCAGCAAGGTGCCGCGGGGGCTTCTTGGCTCCGCGCGGCACGGCGAAAGTGAGTTCTCCGGGTGCAGGCATGGTCCCCCCAGTGTCGCAGACGTACGAACGGGGCCCGCCAGGCGAATACGGCAGGCCCCGTTCCCGTACGAGACCGGCAACCGGTGATGCGTCTGCGCAGGTCAGCCGGGTCCGACAAAGATCACCAGAAGCAGCCACACCACCGGGGCGGTGGGGAGCAGCGAGTCCAGCCGGTCCATGATCCCGCCATGGCCCGGCAGCAGCTTGCCCATGTCCTTGATGCCGAGGTCACGCTTGATCATGGACTCGCCGAGGTCCCCGAGGGTGGCACTGGCAGCGACCGCGAGACCCAGCAGCAGCCCCTGCCACCAGCTGCCGCCGTCGATCAGGAACTCCAGACACAGCGCCCCGGCACCCATCGCGAAGGCCACCGCGCCGAGCAGTCCCTCACGGGTCTTGCCGGGGCTGATCCGCGGCGCGAGCTTGTGCGTGCCGAAGCGCCAGCCGACGGCGTACGCGCCGGTGTCGCTGACGACCGTGAGGAGCAGGAAGGTGAGCACCCGCCACGCACCGTCGTCGGCGGCCAGCATCAGCGCCACGAAGGTCGCCAGGAAGGGCACGTAGAAGGTGGCGAAGACACCGGCCGTCACATCACGGAGGTAGTCCTCGGGCGGTTCCGTCATCCGCCATACGAGCACCGCGAGTGTCGTGAGGGCCATGGCCACCCACGCGCCCTCGGCGTTGCGCACGTACCCCGCGACGATCATGCCGACGCCCCCGACCGCGAGCGGCACGAGCGGGATCCGGATGTCCTTCTTCTCCGAGAGCCGCGAGGACAACTCCCAGAGCCCGACGACCACCGCTGCCCCGATCACGCCGAGGAAGAGGGCCTTCACGATGAAGAGCGAGGCGATGATGACCGCGCCCAGACCGAGTCCGACCCCTATCGCCGCGCGCAGGTCCCGGCCCGCGCGCTTCTTCGAGGCCGGCTGCGGCTCGCCGGAGTGCCGCGACTGCCTGTGCACAGGGTTGTCCTCCGACCGCCGCTGCTCGTCGCGGAACGGGGAGCCGCTCAGCCGAGCGGCCCCCCGGTCACGGTCGTCCTGGTCTCCGCCTGTGTCGCGCACGATGGGCATGGGCCGAGTCTGCGCCGCGTCGCCCGCCGCGTGCGCGGGACCCGCCGGGGCAGGCCCGTGGTCGGGCGGACCCCAGAAGCCGGTGCCCGGCGGGGCCCCCCAGGATGAGTCGTTCATCAGACCTCGAGCAGCTCGGCTTCCTTGTGCTTGAGCAGCTCGTCCACCTGTGTCACATACTTCGCGGTGGTGTCGTCGAGCTCCTTCTCGGCGCGGCGGCCCTCGTCCTCGCCGACCTCACCGTCCTTGATGAGCTTGTCGATGCTCTCCTTGGCCTTGCGGCGGACGCTACGGATCGAGATCTTCGAGTCCTCGCCCTTGCCCTTGGCTACCTTGATGTACTCGCGGCGGCGCTCCTCGGTGAGCTCCGGGAACGTCACCCGGATGATCCTGCCGTCGTTCGACGGGTTGACCCCGAGGTCGGAGTCGCGGATCGCCTGCTCGATGTTCCGCAGCGCGCTCTGGTCGAACGGAGTCACCACCGCCATGCGCGGCTCCGGCACCGAGAACGACGCCAGCTGGTTGATCGGCGTCGTCGCACCGTAGTAGTCCGCCACGATCTTGTTGAACATCGCCGGGTGCGCACGCCCGGTGCGGATCGCGGCGAAGTCCTCCTTGGCGACCACTACGGCCTTCTCCATCTTCTCCTCGGCCTCGAGGAGGATCTCTTCGATCACCACTTGCTCCTGGTCTTGTGAGTGAGCACAGCCCCGCCCTGCGCTTCTTCTCCTGCACGGTGTCCGACCGGCAGGCCGTTGTCCATCCCCGCGCCGGGCTGTTCGTACGGCCGGGAATTGCCCCACTTGCCCGCGGTACAGGGCCCGTTCGTCAGGCCCGGGTTCCCTGATCGCTGACGAGTGTGCCGATCTTCTCACCCTTCACCGCACGCGCGATGTTGCCTTCGGCGAGCAGCTCGAAGACGAGGATCGGAAGCTTGTTGTCCATGCACAGGGTGATGGCGGTGGCATCGGCGACCTTGAGGCCGCGGGAGAGCACCTCGCCGTACTCCAGTGCATCGAACTTCACCGCGTCCGGGTTCTGCTTCGGGTCGGAGTCGTAGACACCGTCCACGCCATTCTTGCCCATGAGCAGCGCCTCGGCGTCGATCTCCAGGGCGCGCTGGGCGGCGGTGGTGTCGGTGGAGAAGTACGGCATGCCCATGCCCGCGCCGAAAATGACGACGCGCCCCTTCTCCAGGTGCCGTACGGCCCGCAGTGGAATGTACGGCTCCGCGACCTGGCCCATGGTGATGGCGGTCTGGACGCGGGAGTCGATGCCCTCCTTCTCCAGGAAGTCCTGGAGCGCGAGGCAGTTCATGACGGTACCGAGCATGCCCATGTAGTCCGAGCGGGCCCGGTCCATGCCCCGCTGCTGGAGCTCGGCGCCGCGGAAGAAGTTGCCGCCGCCGATGACGACGGCGATCTCCGCCCCGCCGCGGACCACGGCGGCGATCTCCCGCGCCATGGCGTGCACGACGTCGGGGTCGACCCCGAGGGCCCCTCCGCCGGCGAACGCCTCACCGGAAAGCTTCAGCATGAAGCGTCGGCGTTTGCCGCCGTGATCGCTCTTGTCGGCCTTGTCGGCGCCCTGATTCATGGAGATCTCCTCGTGCACATACGAGAAGGCCATTGCCGGTGGGTCCTGTCGAGCCCTCTGCGGCAATGGCCTCCTCGTCACATCTGCGGTCGTCCGGCTTGTTAAGCGGGCGACTGCCCCCGACCCTATCGGGTCAGGCGTATTCCGTCGCTGAACGGAGCGTCCGGGACTCAGACACCGACCCGGAAGCGGGCGAAGCGCTTCAGGGCGACACCGGCCTCGTCCAGAACCTTCTGGACGGACTTCTTGTTGTCCTTGGCGAACGCCTGGTCCAGGAGCACGTTCTCCTTGAAGAAGCCGTTCACCCGGCCCTCGACGATCTTCGGCAGGGCACCCTCGGGCTTGCCCTCCTCGCGAGCGGTGGCCTCCGCGACGCGGCGCTCGTTCTCCACGGTCTCGGCCGCGATGTCCTCACGGGAGAGGAACTTCGGCGAGAACGCGGCGATGTGCTGCGCGACGTCCTTGGCGACCTCGGCGTTCTCCTGGTCCAGCTCGACCAGGACGCCGACCTGCGGGGGCAGGTCCGGGCTGGTGCGGTGCAGGTAGGAGGCGACGAAGCCGCCGGAGAACTGCGCGAAGCGGTCGAGGACGATCTTCTCGCCGAGGGTCGCGTTGGCCTCGTCCACGAACGCCTGGACGGTCTTGCCGGCCTCGATCTCGGAGGCGAGCAGGGCCTCCAGGTCGGCCGGGGAGGAGGCAGCGACATGGGCGGCGATGGCGTCGGCGACGGCGACGAACTTGTCACCCTTGGCGACGAAGTCCGTCTCGCACTTCAGCTCGACCAGCACGCCGGACTTGCTGTCGTCGGCGATACGCGCGACGACGGCGCCGTTCTCGGCGCTGCGGCCCTCGCGCTTGGCGACGCCCTTCTGGCCCTTGACGCGCAGAATCTCGACGGCCTTGTCGACGTTGCCCTCGGCCTCGTCCAGCGCCTTCTTGCAGTCCATCATGCCGGCGCCGGTGAGCTCACGGAGCTTCTTGACGTCAGCGGCGGTGAAGTTCGCCATGGTCTGTCAATCTCTTCTCGAAAAGTCGATTGGATCTACGGGTGAACGGCGGGGGCACCTGCCCCCGCCGTCATCAGCCGTGACGCCGCGGTCCTCCGGGATCGGCTCCCGGGCTCCCGCGGGCTGCGGTCAATCCGGGGAACGTTCCCCGGACGCCCCGTGTCAGGCCTGCTCGGTCTCCGCGGCGGCCGGTGCCTCGGCCGGGGCCTCAGCGGGGGCCTCGGCAGCAGCCTCTGCGGGCTTCTCGGCCTCAGCCGGCTTCTCGGCCTCGGCCGGCTTCTGGGCCTCGGCGGCGGCCGGCTCGTCGGCCTTCTTGTCGCCCTCGAGCAGGTCGCGCTCCCACTCGGCGAGCGGCTCGCCGGCCTTCTCGCCCGGCTTGGTGTCACCGGTGGCGGCGCCGGAGCGGGCGATGAGGCCCTCGGCGGCGGCGTCGGCGATCACACGGGTGAGCAGGGTGACGGAGCGGATCGCGTCGTCGTTGCCCGGGATCTTGTAGTCGACCTCGTCCGGGTCGCAGTTGGTGTCGAGGATCGCGACGACCGGGATGTTGAGCTTGCGCGCCTCACCGACGGCGATGTGCTCCTTCTTGGTGTCCACGATCCAGACGGCGCTGGGCACCTTCTGCATCTCGCGGATACCGCCGAGGGTCTTCTCCAGCTTTGCCTTCTCGCGGGAGAGGACCAGGAGCTCCTTCTTGGTGAGGCCGGAGGCGGCCACGTCCTCGAAGTCGATCTCCTCGAGCTCCTTCAGGCGCTGGAGGCGCTTGTAGACGGTCGAGAAGTTGGTGAGCATACCGCCCAGCCAGCGCTGGTTGACGTACGGCATCCCGACGCGGGTCGCCTGCTCGGCGATGGCCTCCTGGGCCTGCTTCTTGGTGCCGACGAACATGATGGAGCCGCCGTGGGCGACGGTCTCCTTGACGAACTCGTAGGCGCGGTCGATGTACGACAGCGACTGGAGCAGGTCGATGATGTAGATGCCGTTGCGCTCGGTGAAGATGAAGCGCTTCATCTTCGGGTTCCAGCGGCGGGTCTGGTGCCCGAAGTGGACGCCGCTCTCCAGCAGCTCCCGCATCGTGACGACGGCCATGGCCGTACTCCTTGAGGTACTCGGTTTCACCGCGGCCGGGTGGCCGCTGTGCCTGACACCCCGACGCGCCTGCCACGGAGTGCTGTCCATGGACCGAGGGACGCGGCCGCGGTACGTGGCCCGAGAGAGCTGGATGTACCTGGCGGCGGGGCGTGCGAAGTCGACCCGGTGACCCGGATCGCCACCAGAAGTGTACGGGACCGCCGAACCACGGTGCGACACTCACCGAGGCCATACGGCGGGCTCGGGAGCGGGTCGGGCAGGGGCGGGCGGCCGACGGGCGGGAGCCGAGCCGGAGCCGGACGGCTGAACGGTCCCGGGCCGGACGCGTTCGGGGGCGCGGCCCGGGCGACGGACCGGGCCCGTACCCGACAGACCGCCGGGCGGGAGTCCGCTCGGAGGCTGGAACCGAGGGCCGACCGGAACCGGGCCGGAGCGTACAGCTAACGGGGCCGGAGTCCGCTCTGGAGTGCGGACCGGGGGCCGGGTTGGTGTCCGACAGCCGGATGGGCGGGAGTCCCCGCTCGAGGGCGGGGGTCGGGCAACGCCGCGGGCGGGGCAAGGATGGGGACCGAAGGGAACCGGGGGACGGCGGGGCCGGGGGCCGGGGAGGGCTGGGGGCCGGGAGGGCCGGGCTGGGGACCTGATCCCCCTCGAGCGCGCGAGTCCGGGCCGCAGCAGGCCCACAGGTGGGGGCGGAGCCGACGGACATTTCCCAGGCCATCACCCAGCCGAATGACGGACTTGTCCACAACCAATCGGTAATCCACAGATTCGACCCATGATCCCCACGCGGCGTCGCGACAGGCCAGTCTCGGTCCATGCGCAGCGACCGTCATTCCCCGTCTCCATGGCACGGCTCCGTCCTCCGTCCACGGGGCGGCCCCGGGCTCCGGCACCAGCACGCCCGCTCCGAGTGTCAGAACTCCCGTGAACCCGACCTGTCCTCCACTGCCCAGGGACGAGGCGTCGCCCGTTCCCGGGCAGTGGCCTTCCTGGCCCTGCTGCCGCTCCTGCTGGTCATGACGGTGTCCGGGAAAGCCGCTTCCAGCGGGACAAGGGAGTCGGACCGTCCTGAGGACGCCGGCCCATCCCATGCGTCCCGGGTGCAGACGACCGAGGACCGCGGGCGCGACCGGAAGGCAGGAGAAGACGCGGAAGTGGGCGGGCCGAAGGACGGGCCCGGGGCGCGGGGGGTG